>NZ_JAYSCO010000048.1:0-42692 GCF_041914865.1 Pseudoduganella sp.
GCGCGGCCGATGGTCTGGATCAGGGAGCGCTCGGAGCGCAGGAAGCCTTCCTTGTCGGCGTCCAGGATCGCCACCAGCGACACTTCGGGCAAGTCCAGGCCCTCGCGCAGCAGGTTGATGCCGACCAGCACGTCGAAGGTGCCGATGCGCAGGTCGCGCAGGATTTCCACGCGCTCCACGGTATCCACATCGCTGTGCAGGTAGCGCACCTTGATGCCGTGGTCGCCCAGGTATTCGGTCAGCTGCTCGGCCATGCGCTTGGTCAGCGTGGTGACCAGCACCCGCTCGTCTTTTGCGATGCGGTCGTTGATTTCGCCCAGCAGGTCGTCAACCTGGGTGCGGGCCGGGCGCACGATCACTTGCGGGTCCACCAGGCCGGTTGGGCGCACCACCTGCTCGACCACGGCGCCGGCGTTCTTCTTTTCGTATTCCGCCGGGGTGGCGGAGACGAAGATGGTCTGCCGCATCTTGGATTCAAACTCCTCGAACTTGAGCGGGCGGTTGTCCAGCGCCGACGGCAGGCGGAAGCCGTAGTCGACCAGGTTGGTCTTGCGCGAGCGGTCGCCGTTATACATGGCCGACAGCTGGCCGATCAGCACGTGCGACTCGTCCAGGAACATCAGCGCATCGCGCGGCAGGTAGTCGACCAGGGTCGGCGGCGGTTCGCCGGCCTTGGCGCCGGACAGGTGGCGCGAGTAGTTCTCGATGCCCTTGGTGAAGCCGACCTCGGACATCATCTCCAGGTCGAAGCGGGTGCGCTGCTCCAGGCGCTGCTCCTCGATCAGCTTGTTCTCGCGGCGGAAGAAATCGAGGCGTTCGCGCAGCTCTTCCTTGATGGTCTCGATGGCGCGCAGCACGGTGGCGCGCGGCGTCACATAGTGCGAACCCGGGTAGACGGTGAAGCGCGGGATCTTTTGCTTGACCTTGCCGGTCAGCGGGTCGAACAGCTGGATGCTTTCCAGTTCGTCGTCGAACATTTCCAGGCGCACCGCCAGGTCGGCGTGTTCGGCCGGGAAGATGTCGATGGTGTCGCCACGCACGCGGAAGGTGCCGCGGCCGAAGTCCATTTCGTTGCGCGTGTACTGCATCTGGATCAGGCGCGCGATCACGTCGCGCTGTGAGACGCGGTCCTTGGCGCGCAAGGTCAGGATCATCTGGTGGTATTCGTTCGGGTTACCGATACCGTAGATGGCCGAGACGGTGGCCACGATCACCACGTCGCGCCGCTCCATCAGCGATTTGGTGCAGGACAGGCGCATTTGCTCGATGTGCTCATTGATGGACGAGTCCTTTTCAATGAACAGGTCGCGCTGCGGCACATAGGCTTCCGGCTGGTAGTAGTCGTAGTAGGAAACGAAGTATTCGACCGCGTTTTCCGGGAAGAACTCACGGAATTCGGAATACAGCTGCGCCGCCAGCGTCTTGTTCGGCGCGAACACAATGGCCGGGCGGCCCATGCGTGCGATCACGTTGGCCATGGTGTAGGTCTTGCCCGAGCCGGTCACGCCCAGCAAGGTCTGGAACGACAGGCCGTCCTCGATCCCCTCGCACAAGCCGTCGATAGCGGTGGGCTGGTCGCCGGCAGGCGGGAAGGGCTGGTGCAGGCGGTACGGCGAGTCCGGGAAAGTGATGACAGTCGGCGCCGCAGCGCCGGAATTTTGCGAATCAGACATGAATGCAGACCTTTGATAGAATATGCGATTGTCGGTGGCCCTGACCGGATATTCTTCGGGTGCCGGCAAGCTTCTGCATCGCCCCGCTCCCAAACGTAAATAATCTAATCATGACGAACCCTTCCGTTTTCAGCGCCATCGAAATGGCCCCGCGCGACCCGATCCTCGGCATCACCGAAGCCTTTAATGCAGACACTAACCCAGCGAAGATTAACCTGGGCGTAGGCGTCTATTATGACGACAATGGCAAAGTGCCGCTGCTCAAGTGCGTAGAAAAAGCGGAAGCAATCCTGATCGAACAGCACGCCCCGCGTACCTACCTGCCGATCGAAGGCCTGGCTGCTTACGACAAGGCTGTGCAAGAGCTGGTATTTGGCGCCGACAGCGCCGTAATTCAAGAGAAGCGTGCCGTGACCGTGCAGGCTCTGGGCGGCACCGGTGCCCTGAAGCTGGGCGCTGACTTCCTGAAGCGTTTTTCCCCGAATTCCGAGGTTTACATCAGCAACCCAAGCTGGGAGAACCACCGCGCGCTGTTCGAAAGCGCCGGCTTCAAGGTCAACAACTACGCCTACTACGACGAAACCACCCACGGCGTGAACTTCCCGGCCATGCTGGCTGCGCTGAAAGCCATGCCGCGCGGCGCCATCGTGGTGCTGCACGCCTGCTGCCACAATCCGACCGGCGCCGACCTGACCCAGGCGCAATGGGATGAGGTGATTGCTGCCGTGGTCGCGGGCGGCCTGGTGCCGTTCCTGGATATGGCCTACCAGGGCTTCGGCGCCGGCATCGCGGAAGATGGCGCCGTGGTGCGCCGCTTCGCCGCCACCGGCGTGGCGCTGCTGGTGTCGAACTCCTTCTCCAAATCCTTCTCGCTGTACGGCGAGCGTGTGGGCGCCCTGAGCGTGGTGGCGGCATCGGCCGACGAAGCGGCGCGCCTGCTGTCGCAGCTGAAGCGCGTGGTGCGCACCAACTACTCCAACCCACCGATCCACGGCGGCAAGGTCATTGCAACCGCGCTGTCCACCCCGGAACTGCGCCAGCTGTGGGAAGACGAACTGGCCGGCATGCGCGTGCGAATCAAGGAAATGCGCGAAGCCTTCGTGCAGAAGCTGAAAGCCAAGGCCCCGGGCCATGACTTCGACTTCGTGCGTGAACAGGTTGGCATGTTCTCCTACTCCGGCCTGACCAAAGAGCAGGTGGCCAAGCTGCGCGAACAGTCGATCTACGCGGTGGATACTGGCCGTATCTGCGTGGCGGCACTGAATTCGAAGAATATCGATGTAGTAGTTGACGCCATCGCCAAGGTTCTGTAATATCTTGGTCTCTGATCGCAACGCGGTCAGAAATGATCCCTGATAGCTCAGTCGGTAGAGCGACGGACTGTTAATCCGCAGGTCCCTGGTTCGAGTCCAGGTCGGGGAGCCAGAATATAGAAAAGCCCAACCACCACCGGTTGGGCTTTTTGTTTTTCACGGCGCATAAACAGTTGAAGTGTCGGAAAACTTTACAGTCCTGCGGGCAAGGTGTTTTGCCTATCGGAATAAGTAGTTGATTTCATTCACTATTGGCCTGTGAGTTTTTGGTTGGCATGATGTTTGCTTCTTGGTTAACTTTCAAAATGTAACCATGGAATCACGCATGCAAGTCCAAAAGTTTCTTCGCACCATCACTTTCTTCGCAGCTTTCGCTGCCGCCAGCCTGGCCCAGGCAGGCGTAGTGACCATCCACTCGAGCGCCAACAGCATTGGCGGCGGCACTGCGCTGAACACCGGCATCGAACTGGAAGCCGGCCAGCACATGAATATTTCGGTCGATCCATCCCAGCTCTGGAATTTTAGCCATGGCAACGCCGGCTACTTCAGCAACGCTGATGGCAAGGACGGCTGGTACATGCAGGTGCAGAACGCGGACGGCAGCGATTTCAATGCCCGTATCGGTAGCCTGGTTGGCAAAATCGGCGACGGCAACTACTTCACCATCGGCACCAAGTTCGATGGCTATGCCAACGCCAGCGGCAAGCTGAACCTGTACTACTGGGATTCCGATGCATGGAACAACGTCGGCCAAGTCAACGCCAGCGTGAACGTACCTGAGCCAGGCTCGATCGTTCTGCTCGGCCTGGGCCTGCTGGCGCTGGCACGCACCCGCCGCCGCGCCTGATCCGGCGGCCTCTTGCAAAAGCCCAACCGTTGCCGGTTGGGCTTTTTTACGTCTGCCGCGCGCCCGCCTTGCAGCAGCACCAGGCGGGTCACGCGGCCATCCGCGCCGTGTTCAAAGCGGATATCTGCCTCCATCACCCTGGCAAGAAGCAGCTGCCCCGTTTGCGGGAAAATCTCGGCTGGTTCCTGGCCCGTGGCCTGGGCAAAGTACTTGCCATCCTGGGCCGAGATCGCGGGGATGAAGCCAGGCGCCAGTCCGTAGCGGCCGGTGCAGGGGGGGGCGCACGCCGGGGCGCCCACGCCACCACAGGGTGCTGCTACGGATTGCCGGCGCCGATAAGCGGGTAGGGCGTTTCCGGCCCCGAGCCCGTGACCACCATGCTGTCCACTTTCCCTCCCTGCGTTTTCCTGAAGCGAACTTCCACCAAGGTATTGGGGATGAAGAAGGCGTCGCTCGCATAAGGCGTGATTTCGTGGCGATCCCCGCCGGTCTGCTGCATATACAGCCGCTTGCCTTCGCGGATGACCTGGCGATTGGTCTTGCTGTCCACCATGTAGGTGCCAACCATGGCGTCGAGTGCCTGTTCGCTCAACTGGATTGCCTCGCGCTCGGGGAAGGGCTTGCCGATGGCCATGGCGGCGACCTTGTGGGCAACGAAATCGGCATCGGCGATGCCGTCGTCGCTATTGGTCAGTACGGCGACAAAGACGCGCTCCTCGGGCAGGCGAATCGCATGGGTGGCAAAGCCGTTGATGCCGCCGCCGTGTTCAATCGCGGTGCTGCCGCGCAGGGTGGTGATTTCCCAGCCATAGCCATAGCCGGTCGCGTTGCCGTTGGCCAGCACGTAGGGTGTGAATGCGCGCTGCCAGCTTCGCTCCTGCAGCAGGCGGGACTGGCTGATGGCCTGGTCCCAGCGGGCCAGGTCGTCGACGGTGGAGACCAGCGAGCCGGCGGCATAGGGTTGGGTCATGCTGAGCGGCGCGGCGGGGCCAAACTTGCCTTCTTCATGGCTGTGGCCGCTGGCCTGGACGACCGCGTTGCGCTGGTGGCCTTCATAAGCGGTGTGCCGCATGCCCAGCGGTGTGAAGATGTGCTGGGCAAGGAAACTGGCATAAGTCTGCCCCGACACCCGTTCGATGATGGCGCCGAGCAGGAAATAGCCTGAATTATTGTAGGCAAACTGTTCGCCCGGCGCGAATTCGAGCGGCATGTCTTTAAAGCTGGCGATCATCTCGTCCACCGTCATGTCCCTGGCCATATTGCCCAGGTAGCTGAGTTGTTCGGTGTAGCAGGGGATGCCGGAGGTATGCGTCAGCAAATGCTCGATGGTGATGCGTTTGCCTTTGTCCGGGAAAGCGGGCAGGTATTGGCGGATGTCGTCACTGGTCTCGAGTTTGCCTTGCTCGGCCAGCAGCAGGATGGCGGCGGCAGTGAATTGCTTGGTGATGGAACCGAGACGGAAGGCCATGTCCGGGGTGGCCGGCTTGTGGGTCGCAAAATCGGCCAGGCCGTAGCCTTGGCGGAACACCGTCTGGCCGTCTATGGCAACGATGATGGCGGCGCCAGGCGCGTCGTCCTGGAACAGCGGACGGACGCTTGCGTCGACCATGCTGCCCAGGCGGGCAGCGAATGCCGGCAGCGCAGCGGTGGCGGGAAGAGTGGCGTGATGGGGCGGCATGGTGAACCTCGTTGTTTGCAAAATCGCAACATAACGATAGCAGATTGTCTTTTAGGCAGGCTTAAGAAAAGCTAAAGCATGCAAATTCATGCAAATTCTTCAATATTCCACTTCCAAGTCTTGCATGAATGACCAAGAATACGGTCATTCAGTTACTTTTTGGAAAGGTTGTCATGAATTTCGGCGAAAAGCTCAAGCAATTGCGTACCGAGCGCGGGCAGACGCAGCCGCAGTTTGCGGAAGCACTCGGGATCGAACAGTCCTATCTTTCGAAACTGGAAAACGATAAGTCGGTGCCATCGGCGGAGATGTTTTCCACCATTGTCGCCGGCCTCGGCATGGATGCGGCGAGCTTCCTGAAAGACCTGCACCAGGAGGTATTGGAGACGACTTTGCGCCATATCCCGGCAGTTGCCCAGTTCACAACCCAGGCCGTGGCCCAGCAGGCCGACCACTCGCGCCGCTGGCTGGTCGGCTCGGCGCTGGCCTGGATTCTCGGGTTTGCGCTGATGCTGGCGGCCAACGACGGCATCTTCTTCCCGAACCGGGTGTATCACTACACGTCGCCCGGCGTGATCCAGGCGGGCGAGGCGGAGAACATCTTCGACACCTTCGAAGAGATCCTCAGCTTGCGCCAGACCGCCAACCTCATCACACGCGAAGAGTTTGCCAAAACCATGGCCGACTTCAAGGCGCAGCGCGTACGCCCAATGAATGTCGAGACGACCGAGAACCGCGGCCAGTTTTACTTCGCCAGGGCGGACGGTGGCCAGCGCCGCTTCAGCCTGGTCCGTTATGAACACGTTGCCGCCACCGGCAACCGCATCCTGCAGTTTATCGGCGCCGTCATTTTCGCTGCCGGCTTCGTCGGGATGTTCACCGAATGGCGCTTGCGCCGCCTGAAAAACAAACGCAAAACCCCCTGACCACTATAAAGAGGAGATTCATATGTCGCAGATCCGCACCTTCCTGTCCGGCGCCACCACCATGGCAGCCGCCCTGGCCGCCGTGTTTGCCCTGACTGCCGCCAAGACTGAAAAGAAGGAGACTTTTGACGAAATTACGGTTGGACGCATCAATATCGTCGAGCCGGACGGCACCAAGCGCATCGTCATTTCGAACAAGGCCCAGTTCCCAGGCGACTTCAAGGAAGGCAAAGAGGGCGCGCGGCCGGATCGGCGTTCCTTCGCTGGCATGCTGTTCATTAATGAGGAAGGCACGGAAAACGGCGGCCTGATCCAGAAGGGCAGCATCACGGCCGATGGCAAAGTGTCGTCCGGCCTGTCGCTGACGTTCGACCGTTTCCGCCAGGACCAGACCCTGCAACTGCTCACCAACGACAGCGCGGCCCACCAGATGACCGGCATCAAGATCAACGACGTGCCGAACTTCAAGGTCAGCTCGCTGGAGGATGTGACGCGTTTCACCGAGGAGGCGCGCAAGCTGCCTGAGGCGGAGCGCGAGGCCTTCTACAACAAGCTCAACGACGAAGGCCGCCTGAGTGCCAACCGCATCTGGCTGGGCAACACGCGCGACAAAGGTTCGTCGCTGCAGCTGAAGGATGCCAAAGGCCGCGTGCGCATGATGCTGCTGGTGTCGGCGGACGGCAAATCGCAGATCCAGATGCTGGACGAACACGGCAAAGTGGTGAAATCAATCGAATCCGCAACCGTCAATTAAGCGCCCGCCGCAGCTTGCCGCCCGCCGCGCCTGCGCCCGGCGGCCCACGCCCGCGCCACCGAAAGGCGCAAAGTGTTAAAAACGCATTGGACTGCCATCCGCCTGCTGTGGCGGCAACAGCATATTGCCACTTTACATTTTTGCTTTTGCCACGGGATAAGTTATTCTTTGGATATTCCGGCTTTTTTGTGGCCTGGACGATCAATTGCGGAGCTATTTTTATAATGATTACAAAAGAAGAGCGGGTGGTGTACGGTACCGAAGACCTGCTGACAACCCTTTGCTCATCGGTCACGCGGGTGCTGAACGTGGCATCGCAAAGCCGGATCACGTATTCGGCCATGGTCCAGCGTATTACCAAAATCGGACTGAAACCTGATATCGGCTGCTTCGTGCTGTTCGATGGCGGCTTTACCGGCCTGGTAGTACTGAACTTCTCGGCCGAAGCGGCCATGGAAATCTACGAGCGCTACATGCTGAGCATGGGCATGCCGAAGTCCGAGCTGGCCAGCTCCTTCACGTCCGACGAAGTGTCGAACATCATGGGCGAGCTGATGAACCAGATCGTGGGCGACTTCACCGGTAAAGTACGCAGCGAGCTGCACACCAACATTACCCAGAACCAGCCGAAAATGCTGGTGCTGAACAAGCAGGTGATGCTGAGCGTGGATACCCCGCTGGACCGCCCGGAAATGCGCCGCGTGTCCTTCTTCACCGAACGCAACAACATCTTCTACCTGGAACTGGCGATCGACCGCACCGAGTTTATTAAACTGCACGATTTTGAGAAGTCGGAAGATATCGATCCGGATGCGCTGCTGGAGCGCGAGCAGGCCGCCAAGCCAGCGGATGCGCCAGCCGAAGCGATCTCGTCGGACGACGCCGATGAGCTGCTGAAGTCCCTTGGCATGTAAGATACAGAGGG
Organism: Pseudoduganella sp.; assembly: GCF_041914865.1. Lineage (NCBI taxonomy): Bacteria > Pseudomonadati > Pseudomonadota > Betaproteobacteria > Burkholderiales > Oxalobacteraceae > Pseudoduganella > Pseudoduganella sp. Next base: position 8,117 of record NZ_JAYSCO010000048.1, read on the forward strand.
GTTTGCAAATTTTGGAACGGCAGATATAATATTGCCTCTTTTCCCTGATAGCTCAGTCGGTAGAGCGACGGACTGTTAATCCGCAGGTCCCTGGTTCGAGTCCAGGTCGGGGAGCCAGAATACTGAAAAGCCCAGCCTTTACCGGTTGGGCTTTTTGCATTGCGAGGTAGGAAAATGGAAAACAGCGATCAGCGCTATATGGTCCAGCAGGACAAAATCAAGGAACCGAACAAGCCGCCGGTGTTTGCGCGGGTCATGCGCAGCAAGGAGGGCGTGTTTGAAGGCGTCTCCTTCATCAAGAACAAGGAAAAGGCTTCCATCCTGACGATGGCGCAAGCAAAAGAAGCGGTGGCATGGGCGGTGAAGAAGAAATCGGCTGCCCATGAGTACGCGACGAAAATTATCCCGGCCGATCAATAAACTGGGAATTGCAATTCGCGGAGTTGGCCGCTATACTCACGCCTCTTTTCCCTGATAGCTCAGTCGGTAGAGCGACGGACTGTTAATCCGCAGGTCCCTGGTTCGAGTCCAGGTCGGGGAGCCAGAATTCTGCAGCATGCCAAGAACCCAGCCCTAACCCGGTTGGGTTTTTTGCATTTTGGGGGCGAGGCCGTCGGCAGGCAGGCGTGGCAGGGGCTACCGCTTCCATTCGTCAGGGCGGCGTCAACCTACTCGCATGCTAGAATGGCCGTCGATTGGAGTAAAGCATGGCTAAGAAAAAAGAAGAGTTGGATCCTGAAACGCTGGAACTGATCCAGTGGTGTATCGAAGTGGAAGGTTTCCTGGTCAAGGGCGGCGCCACGGTGGAGCAGGCGCAGGACCATATTGAAGAACAGATTGAGTGGTTCACGGACCTGTTCTACGACGGTTTAACGCCGGAAGAAGCCGCTAAAGAAGCCTTGGCATAAGGTTTCGTCGCAAATCGTTTGCAAGGCAGGCGCCGCAGAGGCGAAAATGCTTGCCATGCAGACAATCCTCCCATTTTCCCGATTCCCCTTGCGGCGCATGGCCATTGACGGCCTGTATGTCGCCCTGTTCAACGTCATGTGCGCGGTGCTGATCACCTATGTGTTCGGCAGCGGCCGCATGTTCGGCGTCAATCTCGTCGTTTCCATGTGCATCGGCTTGTCCACCTGGCTGCTGATCGACCTGGCGCGCTTCTCGTTATGGGGCGAGCAGGGGAAAACCAACTGGCTGCTGTTCCTGCCGGTGCTGGCGGGCGGGATCGTTGCCGGCGTGTTTGTCGGTTCACACCTGGCGGCCTGGCTGCTTGGGTTCAAAGTCAACATCATGGGTTCGCTCAGTGGCCAGCGCGGTGTCAGCGCTTTGCTGTTCACGGTGTTCGCGACCGGGGTGGCGACCTTGTTCTTCGCCGGGCGGGACCGGCTGCTGCAGGCGCGCGCCGAGGCGGCGATGGAGAAGGCGCGGGCGGAGGCAGTCCAGCGCCAGGCCTTGCAGGCGCAGTTGCAGCGGCTGCAGGCGCAGATCGAGCCGCATATGCTGTTCAATACCCTGGCCAACCTGCAGGGGCTGATTGCGCTGGATCCGGCGCGCGCGCAGGCCATGCTGGACCAGTTGATCACCTACCTGCGTGCGACCCTGAGCGCGGCGCGGGCCGAGCGCACGACGCTGGGGCAGGAGTTTGCGCTGCTCGATGCTTACCTGGGCTTGATGTCGGTGCGCATGGGAGCGCGCTTGAGCTACGGGCTGGATATGCCGGATGCCTTGCGCAATCTGGAGCTGCCGCCGATGCTGCTGCAGCCGCTGGTGGAGAACGCCATCGCGCACGGACTGGAGCCGAATGTGGCGGGTGGCCATGTGCAGGTGTCGGCACGCGCGCTGGATGGTGCGCTTGAACTGCTGGTGTCCGACACGGGGCGCGGGCTGGATGCCGGTCCGGGCAAGCCGGGCACGGGGCTCGGCCTGGCCAATATCCGCGAGCGCTTGCGTGGCCTGTACGGCGAGCGTGCTTCCTTTTCCCTCGATGCCGCGCCACAGGGCGCGGTGGCCCGCATCGTTTTGCCTGCTTGATTATGACGACTGTACTGATTGCTGAAGACGAACCTATCCTGGCTGCCACGCTGGCGGCGGCATTGCAGCGCCAGTGGCCCGGCCTGGACATCGTTGCCAATTGCGGCAACGGCATCGAGGCGCTTCAGCAGGCGCTGGCTTTGCAGCCGGAGGTGCTGTTCCTCGATATCAAAATGCCGGGCAAGTCCGGCCTGGAAGTGGCGGAGGAGCTGGCGGAGGCCTGGCCCGGCCCGGCGCCGTTCCCGCAAATTGTGTTCGTGACTGCTTACGACGAGTTCGCGGTGCAGGCATTCGAGCGCGAGGCGGCGGACTATGTGTTGAAGCCCGTTAGCGATGCCCGCCTGGCGCGCACGGTGGCGCGTCTGCAGCAGCGGTTGCAGGACAAGCCGGCGGCGGGCGCCGGCTCGCTGGAGACGCTGGCGGCGCAGTTGCGCGCACTGGGCGTGCCGATGGCGGCGCCGGCTGCGCAGCGCCTGAGCGTGATCCGGGCGGCGGTGGGCAACCAGGTACGCATGGTGCCGGTGGCGGATGTGGTGTACTTCGAGGCGGCGGACAAGTATGTGAATGTGGTGACGGCGGACAGCGAGGTGTTGATCCGTATGAGCCTGAAGGAGCTGTTGCCGCAGCTGGATGAGCAGCTGTTCTGGCAGGTGCATCGCGGCACCATCGTCAATTCCTCCTGCGTGCTGAGTGCTGTGCGCGAGGAGGGCGGCAAGATGTCGCTGGCCCTGCGCGGGCGCACGGAGAAGCTGCGCGTGTCGCCACTCTACGCGCACCTGTTCCGGCAGATGTAAGGTCAGAAGCCGCGCTGGATGCTGGCCAGGGCAGTGTCCTGCATATAGCGGCCGGCCAGCCCGCCGTAGCGGCGATAACTGGCCGCCAAAGTCCAGGGGCCGCTCTTCCAGCTGGCCGAGAGCGTGCCGATACGGCTGCCCGTCTGCGGCTGCCAGAGCAGGTCGGCGGCCACTTCCACGTCATCAAAATACTGTGCGGCGCGCAGCATGCGGTTGCGTTGCTGGCCGGGGCCGGCGCTGCGGTCGGTCCACATTTCGCCAATGATGGATAGTTTGCTTTCCGTGGTCCAGGTGAAACCGGCCAGCGCTTTGCCGCCATGCGCCGGGCGCTGTTGCCAGAGCAGGGAGGCGTGCAGTTCCAGCCCGTCGCTGGCGACTTGCGAGAAGGACGCGCCGGCTTCCATGACATTGCGGCGCGACAGGCGCAACACGGCATACTCGTCGCGCGCGCCGCGCTGGCGGTAATGGCGGATGGCGATGGCTTCATCGTCGCGCGCCTGGTCGGCGCGGCCGCGCGTGGGATTGGCCCAGGCGAAGGTGGTGGCGCTGTCGCTGTCGAAACGCTCCCAGGCAAGCATGGGGATGCCTTCCAGCGCCAGTGGGATGAGGGCGCGGCGGTCTTCGCGCTGCACCACGTCCAGCGGACGGAAGGCGTAGCCCACGTCCCAGCTCATGACCTTCTTGCCGACGGTGAGGAAGCCGCCGGCGAAGGCGCGGTCGTAGGTGAGTTCATTCAGGCGCGGGCGGATGCCGCCGCCGTCGATGCGGGTGGCGGTGAGCACGCTGCGCAGCGGGCCGTCGGCCCAACGCAATTCGCCGGCCTGCAGCGACTGGCTGCCGAACTGGGCGCGCACGCTGGCGGCCAGTTCGCCTGCTTGTGCGGCGGGCTGCAGGGCCAGCGCGGCGAACAGCGCTGCGGCGGCCCGGGCTGGCTTATGGTGCGGCATCGGAGCGGCTCAGGAACATCGGGTTGAACAACTCGTCGCCGAACTGGCGCGGCTTGCTGGACAGGGTGGTGATGACGGTTTCGCGTCCCGTCTGGATCTCGTCCAGCAGCACCATGCGGTCCTGGCTGAAGCGCGCCTGCTTCAGGCGCTTGCTGGAGCTGGCGTACAGGTCGGCGTGCAGCGGCCGGTAGTCGGCTTTGGCGACGTGCAGCACCAGGCGCTGGTAGCTCAGGCTCTTGCGCGTGGCGGCCAGCTCCAGTTCGAGGCAGGGCACGCCGTCGACCTCGACTTCACGCGCGATGCTGCCTTTGTAGTCGCCGGACCAGGTCATGTTGGCGATGTCGCCGGTGGAGGCGTCGCCCAGCAGCTTTTGCAGCGGCGTGATGCGGATCGGCCGGGCGCTGCCGGGCAGCAGCAGCCAGAAGTCGTCGCCCGACATCAGCACCTTCTGCCCGGTCTCGCCGGGGGAGCGGAACAGCACCAGCGATTTGCCGCCTGGGCGGATCAGCACCTGGTAGCGTTTTTCCTTATCCAGCTTGCCGTCCTTGAAGGTTTGCACCAGCGTCTCGAGTTGCGATGAGCCGTCGCGCAGGCGGTAGGTGTCGGCTTTGCGCAGGATAGCGTCGACATCCTGCGCGGCGGCAGCGCCGCAGGCGGCCAGCAACAGGGCCGCGATCGTGGTTTTAAACATGGGCGAGGGCCTCTACGACAGGTTGGTTGGCGGCCTTGCGGCTGACGAGCAGCGAGGCCAGGGCGGCGAGCGCGGTGACAGCCAGTGCGGCAGCCGCGTACATGGCGGGCGATACGGTGACGACCAGGGGATAGCCGCCGGTGCGTCCGGGTGGCGGCGGCATCTGGATGCCGAGACGGACCAGCGCCAGGGCGACGCCTGCCGCCAACGCCATGCCCAGCACGGCGCCGCCACTACCGAGCACCATGCCTTCCAGCGTGAACAGGCGGGTGACTTCGCCGGGCGTGGTCCCCATGGCGCGCAGGGTGCCGATCTCGCGCGTGCGTTCCAGCACCGCCATCGACTGGGTGTTGGTGATGGCGAACAGCACGATCACCAGCACGATCACGCCGAGGAAGCCGAAGATGCGGTTGTACAGGCCTTTGACGCTCTGGTAGAACACGGCCTGCTCCAGCCAGGAGCGGATTTCCAGCCGGCCGGCGTACTGGCGCCGCCAGGCTTCGCCCACGGCGTCGCTGTGTTCCAGCTCGTCGAGGTAGACGCTGAGGTAGCTGACTTTATCGGTGACCAGCAGCTCCTGCGCGGTCGCCAGGTCAACCATGGCGAGCCGTTTGTCGATGTCGGCGATGCCGCTGCTGACGATGCCGGTGACGGTGACGTCGATGGCGTTCAGGCTGCCGGCGGTGGTGGTGGACATGAGCGTGAGCGAGCTGCCCGGCCTGGCGTTCAGGATGCGCGCCAGGCCTTTGCCGAGGACGATGCCGGGACCATGCGCCGGGGCGGTGCCGGTGCTGCCGCCGTCGTCGAGCAGGGCGCCTTCCTCCACCTTCATGAACGGGCCTTTGACGAGGAACTCCTGGCGTGCATCGACGCCGGTGCCGAGGAAAATTTCGCTCTTGTCGCCATTGCTCACCAGGCCGGAGAACTGCAGGCGCGGCAGCACGCGCGTTACCTGCGGCTGCGCCAGCAGCTCGCGCGTGAGCGCGGCGCGGCCGGACAAGCCGTGCTCCAGCGGCATATTGTCGATGCCGTCGAACTGGCCGGGCGCGGCCAGCACCAGGTGGCCGGTATCGCGCGCGCTGGCCTGCGCCAGCGATTCGTAGGTGTGCAGGGCAAAGCCGCCGCCCAGCAAGGCCGCTGCGGTGCCGGTGGCGGCGATGGCCAGCGTGACCAGGGAACGGCGCCGGTTGCGCATGGCGTTGCGGCAGGCCAGGGCGAGCCATTTGAAGTCAATGCGCATGGACGCCTCCGTGCAGTACGCCGTCATCCAGCAGCAGCGAACGGTCGCAGTGCGGCAGCATGCGCTCGTCGTGGGTGGCGACCAGGAAGGTGGTGCCGTCGTTGTGCGCCAGGGTGCGCATCAGGCTGACGATCTGGGCGGCGGTGTGGGCGTCGAGGTTGGCGGTCGGTTCGTCGGCAATGACCAGGCGCGGGCGCTTGACCACGGCGCGGGCGATGGCGACGCGCTGGCGCTGGCCGCCGGACAGCTGGTCCGGCTTGTGCCCGCCCAGGCCTTGCAGGCCGACGCGTTCCAGGGCTTCCCGCACGCGCTGGCGGCGCTCGGCGGCGGTCACGCCCAGCAGGTAGAGCGGGTAGTCGATGTTGTCGTGCGCCGTCATGACCGGCACCAGGTTGAAGCCCTGGAACACGAAGCCGATGGCCTGGCGCCGCAGTTGCGTACGGCGCGCCTCGTCGCCGGCCGGCAGCGGCTCGCCGTCGAATAGCAGTTCGCCGCCGTCGGCCTTGTCCAGCAGGCCGCACAGGTTGAGCAGGGTGCTTTTGCCGCTGCCCGAGGGGCCCGTGATGGCGGCGATTTCGCCGCGCACCAGGGCCAGGTCGACCGACTTCAGGGCGCGGATCACATTGCCGCCGAGGGCGTAGGATTTGCTGGCGCCTTGCAGCGACAGCAGCGGTTCGGCCGCCTTCATTGGCCCAGCTCCTTCAGGCGGGCGGCGGCTTTGGCGACGTGCGGGGTGGTGGCCTGGGTCGCTACCACCTGGCGCAGGTAGCCGATTTCGTCGGTGCTGCGCTTCTCGTCTGCGGCGACGCGTGCGGCCAGGCTGAACAGGTTGGCGCGCACCGGGGCCGGCGCCTGGGCCAGCGCTTGCGAGTCGAGCGCTGCTTGCAGGGCGCGCTTGCCGCCGCTGCGGCGGTTCATGAAATCGGGCAGGGCGAGCAGGGTGTTGGCTGCGACCAGGCGGGTTTCGATGCTGGCAGGGGTGCCGGCCAGCAGTTGCGTGTCGTGTTCGGGCGCCAGCAGCGAGAGGGCCTTTTCAATCAAGTCGGCGCCTTTTTCGGTGAACTTCATTTTGTCCCACGGCATCAAGGCGTCGCGCCCGCGCAGGGTCAGGCCGGCGCCCTGGTAGGCCAGGTAGACCGGGTTGCCGGGCTGGCTGCCGGCCAGCTTCTCGAAGGACTCGATTGCCGCATCGCGCGCAGCCGCATCGCCGCCGGCGCCGGCAACGAATTGCTGGCGCGCGGCGCTGAACACGCTGGTGTCGGGGGTGGCGGCAGCCCAGGTGGCGCCGCAGGCAAGGGCAAGGGTGAGGGAAAGGATGGCGTGCTGCATGGTGTGCTCCGTAGTCGTTGTTGATGGTGCAAGACTACGAAGCCGGCGCCAGTGGCGCTATGGCGATGCGACGAAACCGGTGCTGGGCGGCGCGAAACTGGGCGGCGCGGGCATAAAAAAGCCCGGCAAGGCCGGGCTGTTGGGCTTACTCGTCGCAGAGCGCCGCGTTCATTCGCCAAGGCCGGTCTGGCCGGCGTGGTACACCATGGATGCGCCGCCGACCGGCGTGCCCGCAGCGTTGAGCTGTGCCACGTTGATGGTGAACTGCTCCCCGGCGGCGGCGCTGGCCGGGATGGTAGTGCGCAGGGCCAGCGGATACATCATGGCCGGCTCTTTCTCCATGGTGATCTTGACCACGGAGTTGCGGATCTCGACGTAGCGCTTGCCGTTGCGCAGCACGACGTCGCCGCCTTCCACGCTGATGTTGCCCAGGGTGCGTTTCGGCAGGCAGTCGAAATGGGAGCCTTTGCTGAGCGTCAGGATGCCGCAGCAGCAGCCGAAGCGGGTCTTGACCTTGGTGTCGTGCAGGAAGACCAGGCCGCAATCCTTGTCCATATCGTCCTGCCCATGACCGTGGCCCTGGTCGGGCGCCGGATCGACCTGGTTCTCGAAGTCGATGGCCGGGAAGGCCGCACCGTCTTCGTCCAGCGACAGGGTGAGCGGCATGTCGTGCGGCAGGCGGCTGCGGTCAATCGCCAGCGTCATGCGCGTTTCGCGGTTGTAGCGGCTGCCGGCCACGAAGGGGAAGTTGGCGCTGGCGCCGGCCAGCACGTCGATCACGCTCAGGTTGCGCTGCGCCAGGTTGTTCAGGCGGGCGCTGATCGGATCGCCCGTCAGCGGGGCGGTGGCGAAGGCGTAGTCGTTGTCGGAGTTGACCACGGCCAGCAGGCAGGGGTGCCAGGGGTGGTCGGTCTGCCAGCCGTACAGCGATTCCACCTGCGAGGCTTCGATGCGGAACTTGGCCATGACCGTGGCGCCAGCCGGCACGCTGGCGAAGCTGGTGGTGATACCGGTCGGGCTGACGTGGGTGGCGTCCACGGTGGTCCAATCGGGCGGGTAGACGAACTGCAGCCCGGCGTACGGCATGATGCGGGTGCTGACGGTGACGTTGCGTGCGTCGCGCGCGCCGTTGTTGGTGACGCGCACGTAGATATAGTTGGCCTGGCCGCGCTCCACGTTTTTCGACTGCAGCGGGTCGCTCGGGATGAAGACATTGTCGTCGTTGATGCGCACCACGATGTCGGAGAAGTCCCAGAAATTGCCGCCGGTGAAGGGCTCGGCGCCGGTGTCGGCCGGGGCGTCCTTGATCATCACGTCCGCCTCGTCGAGGGCGCGGAAGACGTTGATGCGGCCGTAGCCCATCTCCTGGTTCCAGCTGCCGTTCGGGTAGCCCGCCGTGCCGGCATAGGCCACCGCGCCGACCTTCTGCGCCGTGCGTTCGATGTGGGCGCGCACCTGCACATTGTTCAGCGTTGGGTAGACGCTGCGGATCAGGGCCGCCAGGCCGGCCACGTGCGGCGTGGCGGAGGAGGTGCCGTTGAACAGCAGGTCGTAGTCGCCCGGCTCATAGCCGCCGCCGCCCTGGATGTCGGTAGTGGGGATATGCACGCCGGGCGAAACCACCGAGATCTGCGGGCCGAAGTTGGAGCCCCACGCTTCGCCGTCCGGGCTGAGCGGGGTCTTGCGGTTGTCGATTTCATCCGATGCGCCGACCGCGATCACCAGCGGATTGGTGGCGGGGTAGGTGATGGGGCCGTTGTAGTTGTGGGTGGCGACGCACATCACCAGGTCGTTGTTGAAGGCGTTCTGGATGGCCGGGTCGATGATGGCCGGGCTCCAGGCGTTCCAGCCGAAGCTCATGCTGATCACGGTGGCGCCGTTGGCAGTAGCGTAGTTGATGCCGTTGGCCACCTCGACATCGGTCCAGGCGTCGAAGGCAACCGGCAGGATGCGCGCATCGCCCGCCACGCCGGTGACGCCGGTGCCGTTGTTGTAGGTGGCGGCCACGATGCCGGCGCAGGCCGTGCCGTGGTTGCCGGTGGGCGAGCCGTCGCCGCTCATGGTGCCGAGGTTGATGCCGTTGGCGGAAAAGCGCAGGTCGGGGTGGGTCAGGTCGCAGCCTTCGTCCAGCACGCATACGACGGCGGTGGCGATGCCGGTGGTAATGTCCCAGCCGGTGGTGCCGGCGCCGCCGGCTTCAATGCGCGTCATGTCCCACTGCTGCGGGAACAGCGTGTCGTTGGGGGCGATCGAGGTCGGCGTCAGCAGCGGCATGGTCTCGAACTGGAAATCGGCGATCGGCGCGTTCGGCATCTGGCGCAGGCGCTCGCGCAGCTGGTAGGCGTTGATTTCCTTGACGTTGGCGATCTGGAAGTAGCGGTGGCCGTTCAGGTAGCGCGATTTTTCCGCCACTTCCTGGATCATCGGCTCGGCCGCGCCTTTCGTGCCCAGGCCTTCCGGCAGCTTGAGGGCGTTCTCGCGCGGCTGGCGCAGCTTGATCACTGCGACGTGCGGCAGCGGTGCGGCCAGGCCGCGCCGGCCGCGCTGGCCGGCCATGCGGTAGATCGGGCCGATCCAGTCCAGGCCCTGCGCGGCGCCGGCTTCCTCGATCCTGGCCAGGTGGCCGTCGTCCAGCGGGCGGCGCGACTGCACGAAAAAGCGCGTCCTGGTGTGGTTGACGCGCTCGCCGGGCACCATGCCCTCGTCGGCTTCGTCTTCCAGGAACAGCTCCAGGCTATGCAGGAATGCTTCGACGGCGCTGCGCTCTTTCGCCTGCTTGAAGGCGAGCAGCAGGCGCGTGCGGTCCAGCACCAGGGTGGCGCCGGACGGGTGGTTCATTTCTTGCGGGAAGTTCTTCATGATGGCTCCTAGCGGATTCGGGGAAGTCCCCCTTTTGTTGCGGGGCTCAGGCCAGTCTAGGAGGCTTATTTGATCTGGTTTTGACCTGCGTCTATCATGCGCCATATACCAACCGGGAGACCTATGAAAACCTTGACCGCCACCGTGGCCGCGCTCGCCATGTTCGCCGCCCAGCCTGCTTCTGCACTGGACCAGTCCGCCTCCGTCAAAGTCACCAGCCTGCTGAAATCGAATGCCAGCTGGAACGGCGCGCCGCTGGCCTGGCCGGCGGGGCAGGCCGAAGTCACCGCTTTGCAGATCGAAATCGCCGCCGGCGCGGAAACCGGCTGGCATATGCATCCGGTGCCGTCCTTTGCCTATGTGCTGGAGGGTGAACTGGAAGTGGGGCTGAAAGACGGCTCGCTGAAGCGCTTTGCGGCGGGCCAGGCGCTGGCGGAAGTGGTGGGCACCATGCATAACGGGCGCAATGTGGGCAGCGGCCCGGTGAAGCTGGTGGTGTTCTATGTGGGCGCTGCTGGTAGCACACTCACAATCAAGTAGTAGTGCTGAAATCTTATAGTGGGTATATAATGCGCGCTATTTTCGCGGCTACAGACCGCGTCCTGTGGGGGGGAATAAGGAGACAACCATCACATCACCCACAAGGAAAGAACATGATGAAGTTGTCCAAGATGCATAAGCGTCTTCTGGCAATCGGCGCCACCGTGCCGATGGCCGCCCTGGCCCAGGAAGCAACCCAGGCCCCAGCTGGCCAGCTGGAAGTAGTGACCGTGACCGCACAGCGCCGCGCAGAAAATATCCGCGAAGTGCCGGTTTCCGTGTCCATGATCAAGGACGAAAAGCTGGACATCCTGCTGTCCGGCGGCCAGGACATCCGCGTCCTGGCGGGCAAGACCCCATCGCTGAACGTCGAGTCGTCGACCGGCCGTGTATTCCCGCGTTTCTACATCCGTGGCTACGGTAACGCCGACTTCGCCGTGTTCGCATCGCAGCCAGTTTCCCTGATTTACGACGACGTGGTGCAGGAGAACCCGATCCTGAAGGGTTACCCGATGTTCGACCTGGCCAACGTGGAAGTGCTGCGCGGCCCGCAAGGCACCCTGTTCGGCCGTAACACCCCGGCCGGCGTGGTCAAGTTCGAATCGGCCAAGCCAAGCCTGCGCGGCGTGGAAGGCTTCTACAACGTTTCCTACGCAACCGACGCCACCGTCAACCTGGAAGCAGCCGCCAACGTGCCGCTGTCGAAAGAGTGGGCCCTGCGCGTGTCGACCCTGCGCCAGCACCGCGACGACTTCGTGGACAACACCTACACCGGCGAGAAGAACGCGCTGGAAGGCTACAACGAGCACGCCGAACGCGTGCAGGTGCTGTACCAGCCGAACGGCGTGTTCAACGCCCTGTTCAACGTGCACCAGCGCCAGACCACCGGCAGCTCGCGTCTGTTCCGCGCCAACATCATCAAGAAGGGTTCCAATACCTTCGTCGACGGCTTCGATCCGGACAAGATCGCCATCAACGCGCGTGAAGACCAGGAACTGAAGACCCAGGGCGCCAACGTGCGCATGAGCTGGGACCTGGGCGCGCACAAGCTGTACTCGATCACCGGTTACGAGACCGTGGCCAAGTACAACTCGCGCGGCGACATCGACGGCGGCAACCCGACCAACGCGCCAGCAGTGCCGTTCCAGGTGGCGACCGGCTCCTTCGTGCCGGACATCAAGCAGTACTCGCAGGAGTTCCGCGTTGAATCGAAATACACCGGCCCGCTGAACTGGCAGGCGGGCGTGTACTACTTCGACGAGAAGGCAGTGGCAGGCCAGGACAACTTCAATGTTGCCGGCGACCGCACCTCGCGCGTGAAGTCGCAGCAGAAGAACGAAGCGTATGCGCTGTTCGGCTCCGTGAACTACGCCGTGAACGATGCGTTCACCGTGCGCGGCGGCCTGCGCTACACCGACGACAAGAAGGACTTCGACGTGCTGGAAACCACCGGCACCGTGCTGGTCGGCCCGAAGAGCGCCAACCTGGCCAAGGACAAGTTCAACTGGGACCTGAGCGGCACCTATAAGCTGAACAAGGACGTCAGCGTGTACGCGCGCTACGCCACCGGCTTCCGCGCGCCGTCGATCGCCGCCCCTTCGACTTCCGTGCCGATCAGCGTGGCCGATGCTGAAACCATCACCTCGATCGAAGCCGGCGTGAAAGCCGACCTGTGGAACCGCCGCGCACGCGCTTCCCTGAGCGTGTACGACTACGACGTGAAGAACCAGCAGCTGACCGTGGTCGGCGGCAATTCCAACGTCACCAAGCTGATCAACGCTGCCAAGACCAAGGGCCGCGGCATTGAAGGCGAGATCGAAGGTTTCGTGACCAACGACTTCAAGGTCTCCGCCAGCGCGTCGTACAACTTCACCGAGATCCGCGATCCATCGCTGTCGCTGAACAAGTGCCCAAGCTGCACCATCCTGGACCCGATCAACGGTGCCGGCCGCGTGGTCATCGACGGCAATGCACTGCCGCAGGCGCCGAAGTGGATCATCAACCTGAACGCCCGCTACAACTACCCGCTGGCCGACGGCAACCTGTTCGTGCTGACCGACTGGTCGTACCGTTCGAAGGTGAACTTCTTCCTGTACGAAGCAGTTGAATTCACCGGCGCACCGCTGACCGAAGGCGGCCTGCGCGTGGGCTACAACTGGGCCGGCGGCAAGTATGAAGTGGCGGCCTTCGCACGCAACATCGCCGACCAGCGCCGCATCACCGGCGCCATCGACTTCAACAACCTGACTGGCTTCATCAACGAGCCACGTCAGTTTGGCGTGCAGTTCAAAGGCTCGTTCTAAACTTTTTCGGGGCTGACCCTTGTCAGCCCCGAAATCGGTGGCTATAATACGGCCTCTTTTCCCTGATAGCTCAGTCGGTAGAGCGACGGACTGTTAATCCGCAGGTCCCTGGTTCGAGTCCAGGTCGGGGAGCCAGAACACTGAGAAGGGCCCCGCGAGAAATCGCGGGGCCCTTTTCTTTTGCCTGGGGCGCCAGCTGGCAATGGGTGTAGACTTGACAGCCAAGGAGGAGGGCGCCATGAAAGCTTGGATCCTGGCCGTTCTAGCGGCTACCACCCTGGCAGGATGCAGCACCCCGCAACACCAGCCGCCCGGCGAAAACCATGTCTACGACAAGGGGCCGCAGCCGGGGCAGCAGCAACCCTTCATCTGCCGCACCGAGGAATCCGGGCTGGGACAGCCTCTGGTCGACAACCAGCAGGGCATCGGCCACCCGGTGCGCGATGCCGGCGGTGGGGTGATCGGCTATAGCAGCCAGTGCGCCATCCGGCCGCGCATCCAGCATTTCTACTTCACCGGGACTGAATTCAAGCCTTGGGCGCCCGGCGGCGACAAGGCGCTGCCGGCGGACGTGCAGACGATTACCGTGAACGGTGCTGCCGTTCCTTTCGTGGTGCGGGTGGAGGTGGGCACCATCAACCGCTTTATCTATACGATTGCGATGCTGGAACGAGCGGCGTGGAACCGCAAGCTGGTGTACTGGATGCGCGGCGGCGTTGGCATCGGCCACCAGCAGGGCACGGCGATGTGGATGAACAATGGCTTGAACGGTTCGGAGAAAAAGCTGATGCCCAGGCTGCTGGCCGAGGGCTATGCGGTGGCCAGTTCGTCCGGCAACCAGACCGGGGTCCACTACCATATGCGGCTGGCGGAGGAGACGGCGGCCCAGACCAAGGCGCACTTTGTCGCGACCTATGGCCAGCCGCTGTACACAGTCGCCATCGGCGGCTCGGGCGGCGCGGTGCAGCAGTTCTTGTTTGCTCAGAACCGGCCGGGGATTTTCGATGCGGGCATTCCGGTGCAGCCTTACCCGGACATGGTGACGCAGTCGATCCCGATTTCCGACTGCCCCTTGCTGGGGCAGTACTTCCGCGACGAGGTGGCGCGCAATCCGTCTTCGCGCTGGGCTGTCTGGAGCGCCCAGTCGCTGGTGCAGGGCATGAACGCCAGCGATACCGCGCGCAACCCGATCACCGGCAAGGCGGGCAGTACGGAATGCATCAACGGCTGGCGCTTCGCCATGCCGACGGTGCTGAATCCGCGCTATCGCGACGCGCGATTCGACAAGGCGCTTGAGTTCTACGGCTACCGCAAGGATGCGCTGGACAAGGTCAAATGGACGCATTGGAATGACCTGGAGGATGTGTACGGCGTGGATGCCGAAGGCTATGCGCCAATCCCGATCGATAATGTGGGCGTGCAATACGGCCTGGCCGCGCTGGCGGCGGGCAAGCTGGATGCCGCCGAATTCCTGCAGCTGAACGCTTGCGTGGGCAGCTGGAAGGAGCAGCGCGATTTTGTGCCATGGAAGGCGGACAGCGATCCCTTCGATTCGGCCAATATGCAGCGCAGTGCGAGCTGCCGCGATCCGGCCGGCATGCCGGCGCCGCGCCGCGCGGGGGAACAGAAGGCGATCCGCGCCGCATTTGACTCCGGCCATGTCTTCAGCGGTAAACGCCTCGGCATGCCGGTGGTGACCGTGCTGCCGTACCTGGAGGCCGAGCTGGACATGCACAATGCGCGCCAGCCGTTCTCGGTGCGTGCGCGCCTGCTGGCTGCCAATCCAGCCGAGGCCAGGCGCCAGGTGATCTGGTTCGCGCGCGCCGACACCGATTTGACAGGGCAGGTGATGCAGGCGCTAGCGGTGCTCGACCAGTACCTGTCCAGCGGCAGCGCGCCGGCGGAATTTGCCGACCGCTGCGTGGATAGCGCCGGCAAAGTGATCGGTACCGGGCCGGAAGCCTGGAACGGGATCCTGGATGGCGGCAAGCCGGGAGTCTGCACGCAAGCCTTTCCCATCCATGGCAGTCCGCGCATGGTGGCCGGCGATTCGATCCGTGGCGACACCTTCAAATGCCGCCTGAAGCCATTGGCGACGGCCTTTGCGGATGGGACTTATGGACCGGCTGTGCGCTTCACGGACGCGCAGAAAGCCTGGCTGGCACGCATCTTCCCGCAGGGGGTGTGCGATTACAATAACGGGCTATGAAGATCCCACCATTGAAATACCTTGTCCCCGGCGCGGTTGCGGGGCTGCTGCTGGCGTATACCGGCATCGGCTTCCTGGCTGTGCCGGCGATCGTGAAGTCGCAGGCCAGCCAGATGGCAGCGGAAAAACTGCACCGCCAGCTGAGCATCGAAGAAGTCACGTTCAACCCGTTCACCCTGAGCGCCTCCGTGCGCGGCCTGCGGCTGATGGAGCCGGATGGCGCCACCGTCTTTGCCAGCTTCGAGCGCCTGGCGGCCGACCTGTCCTGGCAATCGGTGGCGCGCCTGGCGCCGGTGGTGCAGGAAGTGCGCCTGGGCCGGCCCTACGTCCACCTGTCGCGCAACGAGGCGAACAAGTACAACATCGACGATATCCTGCAGCTGGTTGCCAGCCAGCCGCCGTCGCCGGAGCCAGCACGCTTTTCGGTGAACAATATCCAGGTGGAAGAGGGCAGCCTGTCGTTCGAGGACAAGCCGGCCGGCGTAACGCATAAGGTGCAGGAACTGAAACTGGGCTTGCCTTTCGTTTCTTCGCTGCCGGCGGATGTGACGATTTTTGTGGAGCCGCTGTTCAGCGCGAACGTCAACGGCGCGCCGCTGCTGCTGAAGGGGAAGGCGCGGCCATTCGCAGAGCCGAAGGATTATGCGCTGGACCTCAAGCTGGATAAGGTGGACCTGACGAGCTACCTGGGCTATCTGCCGTTCAAGCCGGGCTTCCGCCTGCCGTCGGCGCAGCTGGAGGCGCAGCTGAATTTGACCGTGGTGCAGCCGAAGGACAAGCCGGCATCGCTGATGCTGGGCGGTGAAGCCAGCCTGACTGGCGTGCAGTTGCAGCAGCTGGACGGCAAGCAGGTGGCCAAGCTCGATGCATTGAAAGTCAGGCTGGCCAAGCTGGACTTGCTGGCCCAGCGCTACGAGATCGCGCAGCTTGACCTGGATGGCCTGGAGCTCGATGTCCTGCGCAACAAGGACGGGCAGCTGAACCTGGACCAGCTGGTGCCGGCTCCCGCGCCGGCCGCGGCCCCAGCTCCGGCCCCGGCACCCGCCCCGGCCCCGGTCCCGGCGGCGACGACCGGCCCGGTGGTGGTGCTCAAGGAGCTGAACCTGTCCAAAGCAGCCTTACGTTACGCGGACGAGACGCCGCAGGCGGCCCTGCGCGCCAACCTTGCCAAGTTCGGCTTGCGCGTGCAGGACATTGCCTTTGATGGCGCCAAGCGTACGCTGGATATCGCAGCGGTGACTTCCGGCAGCGCGGAGATCGACGTCCACCAGGGCAAAACCAGCGGCAAGGCCGCACCGGCCAAGCCAGCCGCCACGGGCAAGGATGAAGCGCCGCTGCAGATCAAGCTGGGCAAGCTGGCGATCAGCGAGTGGTCGGCCAGGGTGCGCGAAGACTTCCACGACGAGCCGACGGTGTTCAAGCTGTCGCCTTTGTCGCTGTCGATGGACGGCTACTCCAACGCCCCCGGCGCTGCGGCGGAGGTGGCGCTGAGCACCGGCATCAACAAAGGGCAGCTCGATATCAAGGGCCAGCTGGCGCCGGCGCCGTTCAAGGCCGACCTGGCGCTGGACCTGAAGAACTTTGACCTGCTGCCGCTGCAGCCGTATGTGACGGACTATGTGAACCTGCGCCTGGTGCAGGCCGCTGTGAGCAGCAAGGCCCGCCTGCAGCTGGAGACCGGCAAGGATGGCGCGGTAAGCGGCGGCTTCAAGGGCGACGTCAGCGTGAACCGTCTGTCCACGGTCGATAAAACCAGCGCAAATGATTTCCTGAGCTGGAAGTCGCTGGCTTTCGGCGGCATGGACGTGAATTTCAAGCCGTTTGGATTGAGTATCGAGCGCGTCGCACTGGACGATTTTTTTGCGCGTGTGATCATTGACCCGAACGGCCGCATCAATGTGCAGGACGTGGTGCGCAAGGAGGGAGAGGAAGGCAAGAGCCTGACGGAGGCCGGGGCACGCGCCCAGGCGGCGAAGGATGCGAAAGCGGGCAAGGGGACGCAGCCGGGTGAGGCGCCGAAGCCAGGCGAGACGCGGCTCGCGCAGGCGCCCGCCAAGCCGGCCGAACCGCTGCCGCCGATCCGCATCGGCAAACTGGTGCTGTCGGGAGGGCGGGTGCGCTTCACCGACAACTTCATCAAGCCTAATTACACAGCTAACCTGAAGGACCTGGCGGGAACCGTCAATCGCCTGTCATCGGACCCGGCGCACGATGCCACCGTCGATTTGCGCGGCCATGTGAGCGGGGCGCCGCTGCTGATCGCCGGCCGCGTCCATCCGTTGAAGCAGGAGCTGTCGCTTGACCTGCGCGCCGATGTGCGCGGCATGGAGCTGTCGCAGCTGTCCGCCTATTCGGACAAGTACGTCGGCTACGGCATCGAAAAAGGCAAGATGACGTTTGAAGTGGCCTACCAGCTGGAGAACCGCCAGCTGAAAGCCGAGAACCGGCTGGTGCTCGACCAGCTCACTTTCGGCAAGGAGAGCACCAATCCGGAGGCGACCAGGCTGCCGGTGCAACTGGCGGTGGCGCTGCTCAGCGACCGCAATGGGGTGATCGACATCAACGTGCCGATTGGCGGCTCGCTGGACGACCCGCAGTTCTCGCTGGGCGGGATCATCCTCAAGGTGATCGGCAATGCCATCATGAAAACCGTGACCGCACCATTTGCCCTGATCGGATCCCTGTTCGGCGGCGGCGAGGAACTGTCGATGCTGGAGTTTGACAAGGGCCGCGCTGTGCTGCTGCCGGCATCCGAGAACAAGCTGAAATCGCTGGCCAAGGCGCTGACCGAGCGTCCCGGACTGAAGCTGGACATCACCGGCCGCTTCGACGAGGAAGCGGAGACCGATGCGCTCAAACGCGTAGCGCTGGAACGCAAGCTGCGCCAGCTCAAGACGCGCGACCTGCAGGCGCGCGGTGCGGCCCTGCCGGAAGGCGGCGTGGTGGTCGCCAGGGAGGAGCAGGCGGCCTTGCTGGCGCGCGCGTACAAGGACGAGACCTTCGCCAAGCCGCGCAATGCACTGGGCATGGTCAAATCGCTGCCGCAGGAGGAGATGGAGAAGCTCATGCTGGCTAACATCCGCTTCGAGCAGGATGACTTCATCACGCTCGGCAACCGCCGCGCGCAGGCCGCCAAGGACTGGCTGGTGGGGCCGGGCCAGGTGGCGCCTGAGCGCATCTTCCTCGTGGCGCCGAAGGCCGGCGCGCCCGCCCGCGTCGATTTCGCGCTGCGTTAGGGAGGCCGCATGCTGCTGGAGCTGGATGGCGCCTTCCTGCACTACGCGCTGATCGATGGCGATGGGCGCAAGCCCTTGCTGGTGTTCCTGCACGAGGGCCTGGGCTGCACAGCGATGTGGAAGGGCTTTCCGGAGCGTTTGTGCGCGCAGACCGGCTGCGCGGGCCTGGTGTATGACCGCATCGGCTACGGGCTGTCTTCCCCGTCCGGCGCGCCGCGCAGCATCCATTACCTGCACCAGTCCGCGCTGCACGAGTTGCCTGCCTTGCTGCAGCGCGTGGCGCCGGGGCGCGAGCATATCGTCATCGGCCATTCGGATGGCGGCAGCATCGCCCTGATCTACGCCGCCGGCCGCCCGGCGGGCCTGCGTGCAGTCGTCACCGCAGCGGCCCACGTGTTCGTGGAGGAGATCACGCTGGAGGGCGTCCGCGAAGCAGTGCAGGCCCATGCAGCCGGCAAACTGCGCGGGCTGGCGCGCTACCACGGCGACAAGGCGGCACAGGTGTTTTCCGCCTGGGCCGATACGTGGCTGGCGCCGCCCTTCCGCTACTGGAACATCGAGTACCTGCTGCCGTCGATTGCCTGCCCGCTGCTGGCAGTGCAGGGCGCAGACGACCAGTACGGCTCCGGCGCCCAGCTCGGCGCCATCGAGCGCGCGGTGCCGGGGGCGCGGCAATTGCTGCTGCCGGGCTGCGGACATAGTCCCCACCTGGAACAGCCGGAAAGCACGCTGCAGGCCATGGCGGCCTTCATCAATCCTTTGGCGGCGGGCTGACGGGCGGCTTCTGCGGCTTGGCGTGTTTGAGCATTGCGGTCAGCAGGGTCACGTCTTCATCGTTCTCCACTGGTGCCGCGCTGCGCTGCGGCGTGACGGCCGCTGGCGCCCCGCGCCGGGCAAGCTTCGCCGGCTCCCGGGCTGCCGCAGCGGCCGGCCGTGCCGTACCCGTTTGGGGTGGCGTGCTGGCTGCGTGTGCCGGCGCGGCTGGCGGGGGAACAGGCGGTTCCACCTGGCTGACGATTGTCGCCGCCACAGGTTGGGGGATGTCAACGCGTTCGCGCGGTGCCGGACCGGGAGCGGTCGGCGCTGCCATCTCGCCGGGGGGCGGCTGTTTGTGCGCGCTTCCCAGCCACACCCAGGCCACGGCGCACAAGGACAGCAATCCCCCCGCCACGACCAATCTCGATCGCAGTGTCGCGCCCAGGCGCCAGCTGCGCGCCGGCGTCGGCAAGCTGCCGCCGTGCGCCAGGCGCGCCAGGATGCGATAGCTGTCATCCCGTTGCGCAGGTCCCGCAAACAAATCTGGCTGCATAAGCCCTCCCAAAGCTTGATTTCCGTCGACCCGCAAGCGCGCGGGCCAGCCTAGGATGGAAGTGTCGCGCGCCGCATGCGCTTTCGTATTGATGGAACGCACCATGTTGCTATTTTTCGTGGCGATTCTCTTTACCGGGGCCGTCGCAGCCGGCTGGCTGTTGCTGTTTCCACCCAAGCGCAAGCCTGGCCCACGCCAGCGGCGCCACTTCCTGATCGGCGCGGGCGCCCTGGCCCTGGCAGGAATGCCGCCGCTGCTGGTGCGCCTGATGCGTCCGCAGCAGATGCTGCCGGCCTTCGAAGCCAGCGCACGCCCCGTCGACCCGCAGATTGAAGCACTGCTGCAAGGCGAGCAGCTGGTGCCACCGCCGCCCTTGCCGCCGCTGGCCTTCTCCACGGCAGAGGTGGAGCTGCTGCGTCCCATGCTGTCCCTGGCGGACCGCGACTGGCAGCGCCTGGAGCCGGATTTCGCGCGCCGGCTGCTGCTGGTGTTTAACCTGATGCGCGAACGCCACGGATACGACATGGCGCTGCTGGAGGGCTACCGCAGCCCCGAGCGGCAGGATAGCCTGGCCGCAGCGGGAAGCCACGTCAGTAACGCGCGCGCCTTCCAGAGCTATCACCAGTTCGGGCTGGCCGCCGATTGCGCCTTTGTGCGCGATGGCCGCCTGGTGATCAGCGAACGCGATCCCTGGGCCATGCGCGGCTACCAGCTGTATGGCGAAGTGGCTGAATCGCTTGGCATGGTGTGGGGCGGCCGCTGGACGATGATGGATTTCGGCCACACCGAATTGCGCAAACGCGACGCCAGGACTTGAGGCGGCTCAAGGGCAAGCGTCCAGCTTGATGGCAACATCGGCCAACCTGCCTCCTTTTTTCTGCCCATCATGCTGCAACGAATCTGGTACGCGCTCACCGACCGCCGCCTGCTGAACATCCTGGCCTTGCTGCTGCTGGCCGGAGTGCTGTTCCTTGGCGCCGAACTACTGCAGCTGGCCCTGATCTGGGCTATCGGGGCGCTGCTGGCGATCGCGCTGCTGGCGCTGGCGATATGGTGGCTGAGGCGCTATCACGCCGAACGGCAGCAGGCCGTCCCTGCGCCCGAGCCGGCACCTGCCGAAGCGCGCGCGCAAGCGGACCTGGAGGCGGTGCGCAGCGCCATGCTGGAGGCGCTGGGGACGATCAGGAATTCGCGCCTGGGCCGCGCCTCGGGCGCGCGTGCGCTCTATGCGCTGCCGTGGTACATGGTGATCGGCAATCCGGCCGCAGGGAAGAGCAGTGCAATCACCCAATCGGGCCTGCAGTTCCCGGTGGCCGGGGCAAAGGCGATCCAGGGCGTGGGCGGCACCCGCCACTGCGACTGGTTCTTCGCCGCCGAAGGCATCCTGCTCGACACCGCAGGCCGCTACGCGGTGCAGGACAGCGACCGCAGTGAATGGCATGGCTTCTTGGGACTGCTGAAGAAGCATCGGCCGCGCGCGCCGGTCAACGGCATCATCATTGCCGTCAGCATCGCCGAACTGCGCGGCGAGGATCCGGAAGCCGTGCTCCAGCTGGCGCGCAGCCTGCGCCAGCGCGTGCAGGACCTGATCGAGCGGCTGGAAGTGTTTGCCCCGGTGTATGTCATGTTCACCAAGGCGGACCTGATTGCGGGCTTCGGCGAGTTCTTCGCCGACGCGGAAGCGGCGGAGCGCGAGCGTGCCTGGGGCGCCACCATGCCGTACAAGCACAACTCGGGCAGCCGCGACTTGCTGGCCTTCTTCGAGCAAAGCTTCGACGAGCTGTGCGAAGGGCTGCAGGAGATGGCCATCGCTACCATGACGCAGCGCCGGCGCGAGCTGGTTCCCGCCGGCGTGCATACCTTCCCGCAGGAGTTCGCGGCGCTGCGCGCGCCGCTCAAAGCCTTCCTCGCCACACTGTTCGAAGACAACCCGTTCCAGTTCCGTCCCGTGTTCCGCGGCTATTACTTCACCAGCGCGCTGCAGGAGGGGCAGCCATCGTGCGCGCAATCGCTGCATGTGGCGCGGCGCTTCGGCCTGATCCGCCCGGCCGAAGCAGCGGCGCGGGTCGCCGCCCAGGCCGGGTATTTCCTGCCCAAGCTGTTCCGCGAGGTGATCTTCGCCGACAAGGACCTGGTGACGCGCTACGCGAGCCGCAGGCAGCGCCTGCTGCGCATGGGCGGCTGCGCGGCCGCCGTCCTGCTGCTGGGGGCAAGCCTGGGCGCATGGACCTGGTCGTATTCCGGCAACGCCCAGCTGGTGGCCAACGCTGGCGCGGACCTGGACAAGGCTGTCAAGCTGCAGGCGCTGCGGCCGGACCTGCAGGCGCGCCTGGAAGCCCTGCAGCTGCTGCAGGACCGCATTGAGCAGCTGGAGCGGCTGGACCGGCATACGCCGTGGCAGCTGGGCATGGGGCTGTACCAGGGCGAAGCGCTGGGCCGCAAGCTGCGCAGCGAGTACTTCAAGGGCATGGCGGAGATCCTGCTCAAGCCGGTGGCGGGCAGCATCGAATCGCAGTTGTATGCCATGGGCCGGCGCGAGGCCGGCAGCGTGGAGGATTCCTATAACGCGCTCAAAGCCTACCTGATGCTGGCCGATAAGTCGCACGTGGAAACCGGCCACCTGGGCGACCAGTTGACGCGCCACTGGCGCGGCTGGCTGGAGACCAATCGCGGCGCCATGCCGCGCGAAGAACTGCTGCGGCGCGCCGAAGGGCTGCTGGCGTTCTTCCTGGCCCAGGTGAACGATCCCGCCTGGCCGCGCATCGAACCCAAGCTGGCGCTGGTGGACTCCGCGCGCGAGCAGCTGCGGCAAGTGGTGCGCGGCATGACCGCGCGCGAGCGGGTGTACGCCGAGATCAAGGCGCGCGCCAGTACGCGCTACCCGGCCATGACGGTGGCGCGCATGGTCGGCGAGCAGGACCGAGAGCTGGTGCAGGGCAGCCACGCGGTATCGGGCGCCTTCACGCGCGAAGCGTGGGAAGGCTATGTGCGCGGCGCGATCCGCGATGCCGCCAACAGCACCCTGCAATCGAGCGACTGGGTGCTGAAGACCGCCGAGCGCAACGACCTGACGCTGGAGGGTAGCCCAGAGCAGGTGCAGAAGGCGCTGACGGAAAGCTACAAGGCGGAGTACAGCAAGGAGTGGCTTCGCTTCCTGCAAGGGGTGGTGGTGGCCGGCATGCCGGACTTCCCGCGCATGGTCGAGGCGATGAACCGGCTGGGCGATCCCGCCATGTCGCCCCTGCTCAAGGTCTGGAGCGGCGTGGCGACGCAAACTGGCTGGGACAATCCGGCCCTGCTGAACAGCGCCATGCAGCAGGCCGACCCCGGCCTGGCGCAGTGGTTCAAGGCACGCTTGTTCGAGCGCGCCCCGAGCGGCAGTGCGGCCGTCGTCAATGCGGCGCTGCCGCAGGCGGCCGGCACGCTGGGCCGCGACTTCGCCCCGATCGCCGGCCTGGTGGCCAGCCGCGACAAGGATGGCTCGCTGCTGCGCGCCTACCTGGACAACCTGTCGCGCCTGCGGGCGCGCCTGAACGCCATCCGCAACCAGGGCGACCCCGGCCCCGGCGCGCGCCAGCTGATGCAGCAGACGCTGGAGGGCAGCGGCTCCGAGCTGGCCGACGCCTTGCGCCATGTCGACGAACAGATGATGGCCGGACTGGGCGATGCGCAACGGCAGGCGGTGCGGCCTTTGCTGGTGCGGCCGCTGCTGCAGGTGTTCGCGGGGCTGGTGGGGCCGGCCGAGGCGGAGATCAACAAGACCTGGCAGGCGCAGGTCTTCGAGCCCTTCAACCGCACGCTGGCGGCCAAGTTCCCCTTCGCGCCGGCCGGCAGCGCCGAGGCCAGCGCCGCCGAAATCGGGCAGGTGTTCGGGCCGGAAGGGGCGATCGCCAAGTTTGTCGCCGCATCGCTCGGCCCCCTGGTGGTGCGGCGCGGCGATGTGCTGGCGCCGCGCACCTGGGGCGATATCGGCATCACGATCCCGGCGCCGACCCTGCAGCGCTTTCCATCCTGGATGGCGCCGCTCGCCGCAGGCGGCGTGGCGGCCAGCACGCAGACCGTGTTCCAGCTGTTGCCGTATCCCGCCATGGGGCTGGCGGAGTATTCGCTGGAGATCGACGGCCAGGTGCTGCGCTTCCGCAATGGCGTGCAGCAATGGACGAATATGGTGTATCCGGGGCCGCAGGGCACGAGCGGCGTGCGCATCAGCGGCGTGACGCCGGACGGCAAGGCGATTGAGCTGTTCAGCGAGGCGGGGCCGGCCGGCTTGCGCCGCATGATCGATTCAGCAGCGCGCAAGCGCAAGGAGGAGGGCGTGCATGAACTTCGCTGGAGCAGCGGCAGCGCTGCCGTCGTGGTGGACTTGCGCATCACCAGTGCGCCCGGCAGCAGGCCGGAGGAGCGCGGTTTCCACGGCATGCGCCTGCCGCAAAGCGTGGCGGGCAAGGGAGGCATGCCATGACAGCCGGCGCACACGCCACGCAGCGCATCGCCTATTTCGGCAAGCTGCCCGGCCACGGCGACTTTGTGCGCTCGGCGGGCGACCAGGTGCTGGTGGAACTGACGGACCAGTGGCTGGCCAGCGTAATGCAGCGCCTGTCGGCCAACCCGCGCTGGCGCCAGCATTACGACGCCTGCCCGCCACTCGACTTCGCCTTCCTCGGCACGCGTACGCGGCAGGTGGTCAGCGGCCACCTGCTGGCCAGCCGCGACCAGTCGGCGCGCCGTTTCCCCTTTGCCTGCATGGCCGTGCACCAGGTCGCGGAGCCGCGCAGCTTCCTGCCGTGCAGCCCGCTGGCGCTGGCGCCGGCCTGGGCGCTGCTGGCGTCGGCGGCGGCCGCCGCACAGCCGGGCGACAGCAAACTGCCGCCCGCGCTGCCGGACCTGCCGGCGGCGCGCACCGCGCTGGACGATTACTTCGCCGTCGCTTCGGTGGCATCGCTGCAGGCGCAGTTGGACGGCGTGCCGGTGCGGCGCCTGTTGCTGGCGCTGGGACAGCTGCTGGCGCCGCTGCGCAACGGCGCGCCGCCGCCATCGCGCTGCCTGGCCTTGCCGTTGCCGCTGGACGCGACGCTGCGCGCGCCGGTGGCCGCATTCTGGATGACGCTGGCCGCACCGCTGCTGGCGCGGCACGACCTGGAGCTGGCGCTGTTCATGGCGCCGCTCGGCGGGCGTCCGGCATTGGTGCTGGGGCTGGACGGCGCCAACCCGGCCAGCCTGCAGGCGGTGATCGATCCGGAGGCGGCGCCCGGCGCCATGGTGCTGCTGGCCGACAGCGCGTGGGTGGAAGGCACGCTGGCCAGCGCGCCCGCGCTGCAGCGCCTGTCGGCCTGCCTGGAGCAGGGGCAGCTCGGCTTGCCATCCGCCATCCAGCTGTATTGCGAAACTTTTTGCTGAGCGGGAGCCTGCCATGCGCATGCTTGCATTGATTTTCGGCCTGGCGTGCGCGCAAGCGGCGGCGCAGGCAGGACCGGTGGTGGCATCGGGCACGGTGCCGGACGAGGCGACCAAGGCTGCCATCCTGCAGCGCCTGCGCGCGCTGTACGGCGCCGGGCAGGTGGTGGACCAGGTTGCGGTGGGCAATGTGGTGGCGCCGCCCAACTGGGGCAGCCATATGCAAAAGCTGCTCGGCGAGCCGCTCAAGCAGGTGCGCAGCGGCCAGCTGACGGTGGAGGGCAACCGGGTCGGCATCCGCGGCGACGTGGCGAATGAGGCCATGCGCCAGCAGGTGGCCAGCGACCTGGCCACCAGCCTCAATCCGACCTACACCATCAGCAACGGCTTGCGCGTCAACGCGCCGGCGCAGAAACTGCTCGATACGGCGCTGGCGAAACGCATCATCGAGTTCGAAAGCGGGCAGGCGGTGATACGGCCGTCCGGCATCCAGATCCTGGACGAGATGGCGGCGGCCATGGCGCAGATCAGCGGCCGCCGGGTGGAAGTGATCGGCCATACCGACAATACCGGCGCGCGCGAGGCCAACCTGGCCCTCAGCCTGGCGCGCGCCGGCGCGGTGCGCAGCTACCTGGCGGGCAAGGGCATTGCCGCGGCCAGCATCGCGGTCGCCGGGGCCGGGCCCGACCAGCCGGTGGCCGACAACAGCAGCGCGGAAGGGCGGGCGCGCAACCGCCGCATTGAATTCCGCGTGCTGGACTGACGGCGGCTAGGGCAGCGTGACGCTCAGGGTGGCCGGCCGCGCCGGCGGCTTGACCACGTCGTGGTAGGCGGCCAGGGTGGCGCTGGTGGAGCTGTCCAGCGTGAGCCGCATGGCGCCGAACGCCAGTGCCGCGGCCAGGGTGAAGACGCCGGCGGCGATCCAGTAAGGTGTGTTCGATTGCAGTTTGTGGGCGATGTTGTCGGGCCGGGCGGCGCGCGGCGCGAATCCTTTTCCCTTGCCTTGCAGGTGGGCGATCTCGTCGCCCAGGCGCGCCGCCAGGTAGGACAGGCGGTCGGCACCCTCCAGCGCGTAGCGCCCGCGAAAGCCGAGCAGCAGGCACATATGGAAGACCTGCAGCGCCTGCAGCCGCTCGCCGCCTTTCAGGCGCAATTGTTCCAGCTTGTCGAAGAAGTGTTCGCCGGCCAGCTGGTCGCCGAACAGCAGCAGCTGGAGCGGGCGGCGCTCCCAGGCATCGCGCAGCGGGAAGGCCGAGGCCAGGATGATTTCGTCAAGCGCCGCGCAGAACGCATACTTGGCATCCTCGATGTCGTCCACGGCGATGCGCTGGGCGCGCGCTTCGTTGCTGACGGCGTCGAGGAAGGTGCGGATGGCGGCGCCAAACTCCGCTTCCGCCGGCGGTGCGCTGCCATGGCGCAGCATAGACAGCATGTGGAAGCCCTCGTGCATCAGTTCCACCAGGCTCGGGATGCGTTGCTGCGGCGCCGCCGCGCGGCGTTCAACGAACTGGCTCATGCTGTCACCACCAGGAGTTCGAGCCGCAGGTCCTTGATCCCTGCCGGCACGTAGATGGAAATGGATTGCGCCTTGATCATCTGTTCGTACAGCACGCCGCGGTTCTCAAGGGCGAAATAGAAGGTGTCCGGCCGCACCGGTATGGCGGACGGCACCTGCGCCGCGTGCAGCAGCTTCACGCCGGGCATGGCCGACAGCACGCATTGCTCCACGTCGTCGGGCGCGCCGACTTTCACGCGCAGCGGCACCGCATCGACCAGCTCCAGGGCCGGCATGGCGGCGGCGATCGCCAGGTACAGTGCGGCGCCTGCGCCGATCTTGCCCGAATCGAGCTTGCCGGTATGGTAGCCGGGCTTCTCCTCATTCAGGGCGATTGCGAAGTAGCGGGCCGAGATAACGGTGTCGAGCAGTTCGCGGATCAAGCCATCGAGCTGCAGGAAGGACGGCCCGGGCGCGCCGTGCTCGTAGGCCGGGAGGCTGCCAAGGTGCACCAGCCGCGAATACGTCATCAGCCCGCCGGCCAGTCCCAGCATGGCCTGGTAGAGCCGTTCCGGATGCAGCCCCGGGTGGCGCAGGAAGTGCAGCAGCGTGGCGGCGGCGGTGGAAACCGTGTGCAGCAGCCAGAAGGAGGATACATCGCCGCTGCGGTACTCGATGACATTGCGGCTTGGCTCGCGCATATGGCCCTGCAGCGCATTGCTCTTGGCCTGCAGGGCGTCCATCAGCTGCTCCAGCAGCAGCTTGAGGCGCGGCGTGGCGCCGATCGACAGCGATGGCGGCATGAATGCCGGGTCGATCTCGAAGCTGCCGGACACCACGCGCCGCAGGTGGAGCAGGGGGAAGCAGTCATAGGCGCCACGCGGCTCGAGGTCCGATACCAGGCGCACCTGCTTGCGCAGGTAGGTCAGGCCAGCCGGCAAGGCATCGCTGAACAGGTCCGCCGTTTCGCGCTCGGACTGGGCGAAGCGGTCGGCGTCGTGCGCTGGCATGGCCGCGTAGTAGGTCACCTGCTGCACCTCGGGCGGCAAGGCTTCCAGGTCGACCGCCGGCGGCAGCGGATCGCTGCCCGGCGCGTCGAACATGCCGCCCTCGCGGAACAGGGCCTGCAGCGCAAGCACGCGCAGTTTGCCGTTGGCCAGCGCCGCGCTGTCCCATTCCAGCAGCTGCACGCCCCACAGCATCGGCTGCGCCGCCAGCGCCGTCGCGTGCAGGCGCGCTTCGTGATAGCGGTCTTGCTGCTGGAAGTGCTGCGGGCGCAGGAAAAGTCCTTCGCTCCAAAGTATTTTCGCCGGTAAGGCCATGCCGTTCTCCTCGTGTCCAGGCTTCCATTAAAGCCGCCGCGCAACCGGTCATGTTTGCGCCCGCGCAAACAGCGGCGCCGCCAAAGCCGCGGGCTTTGAGACAACGCAAGGGCATGCCGGCCAAGGTATCCAATAATGGCCTTCACTTTGCGGAAGGAGAGGACCATGCGCAAATCCCTGACGGCAGTACTGATTGGCGCGGCCACGCTGGCCGGCTGCGCGACCGATTCACCCCTGCAGCGCGGCGATAAAGCCGGCCTGCAAACCCTGGAGAGCATGCTGGCGGACGCCGACCGCGCGGCGGCGGCCGGCCAGCATGACAAGTCGCAGGCCGTACTGAAGGCCGCGGCGGCCAGCTATCCGGCCGAGAAGGCGCCGTGGCTGCAGATGGCGCAGACGCGCTTCGACCGCGCCAACTACAGCGAGGCCATCGTGCAGGCGCAGGAGGTGCTGCAGCGCGATCCTGCCGACAAGCAGGCGCACAGCATCATTGCCGTCAGCGGCCTGCGGCTGTCGACCCGATCGCTGGCGGAATTGAGCCAGCAAAGCAATCTTGGCGGCTCGGTGCGCAGCGAAGCGCAGGAACTGGCGCGCATGCTGCGCACCACGCTGGGCGAAGACGTGCTGGTGCCGGTGGCTGGCGCGAACAAGGCGCCGCGCAAAGTGGCGCCGCCGATCAAGCTGCCAGTGCCGCGCAGCGCGCCAAACCCGTCCACCGCTGCCGATCCTTTCGGCGCACTCAAATAAGGAGCAATCAATGGCTAACCGTGACAGCGTGCAAAAGCGCCTGGCCAAGGTCCGTCCACCGCGCGTGCAGATGACGTACGACGTTGAAGTCGGCGACGCGATGGAAAACAAGGAGCTGCCCTTCGTGGTCGGCGTCATGGGCGATTTCGGCGGCAATCCGGATGCGCCGCAGAAGCGCCTGAAGGAGCGCAACTTCGTCAACATCGACAGCGGCAACTTCGACGAAGTGCTGGCCGGGGTCAATCCGGTGCTGCGCTTTGCGGCGCCCAACCGGCTGGGCGGCGAGGGCGAGTTCCCGGTGGAGCTGCGTTTCGCGTCGATGCAGGACTTCCGGCCGGAGGCCATCGTGCGCCAGGTCGAACCGCTGGGCAAACTGCTCGAGGCGCGCAGCAAGCTGGCCGACCTGCGCAACAAGCTGGCCGGCAACGACCGGCTGGAAGACCTGCTGACCGACGTGCTGCAGAACACCGAAAACCTGGCGGCCCTGGCGCCCAAGGAGGACTGACATGACAGCGCAAGCAATGGCCGCAGCGCCGGCATTGGCGGAGCAGGGCGACCTGCTGGACCGCATCGTCGAAGAGAGCAAGGTCGCCAAGTCGAGCAGCGAGCATGAACGGGCGCGCGACATCATCGGCGAGCTGGCGCGCCAGGTGATGCAGGGCACGGTGCAGATGTCGCATAACCTGTCGGCCACCATCGATGCCCGGGTGGCGGAGCTGGACCGCATCATCTCCGAGCAGCTCAGCGCCATCATGCACACGCCGGCCTTCCAGAAGCTCGAGCAAAGCTGGACCGGCCTGCATTACCTGGTGCGCAGCACCGCCACCGGACCTGCGCTGAAAGTGCGCCTGCTGAATGTCAGCAAGCGCGAGCTGGTGCGCGACTTCCAGAGCGCGCTGGAATTCGACCAGAGCGCCGTGTTCAAGAAGGTGTACGAAGAGGAGTTCGGCACCTTTGGCGGCTCGCCGTATGCCGCCCTGCTGGGCGACTTCGAAATCTCGCGCCAGCCGGAGGACATCTACTTCATCGAGCAGATGTCGCATGTCGCAGCGGCGGCACACGCCCCTTTCATCAGCGCCGCCTCGCCGGAGCTGTTCGGGTTGGAAAGCTACGGCGACCTGGGCAAGCCGCGCGACCTGGCCAAGGTGTTCGACACGGTCGAATACGCGAAATGGAAGGCCTTCCGCGAATCGGAAGACGCGCGCTATGTCGGCCTGACCCTGCCGCGCTTCCTGGGCCGCCTGCCGTTCAACCCGGTCGATGGCACCACGGTGGAGGGCTTCAACTTTGTCGAGGACGTGGATGGCCGCGACCACCACAAGTACCTGTGGTGCAACGCCGCCTACGCCTTCGGTGCGCGCCTGACCAAGGCGCACGAGGAGTTCGGCTGGTGCGCCGCCATTCGCGGCGTGGAAGGCGGCGGCCTGGTGGACGACCTGCCGACCCACACCTTCAAGACCGACGAAGGCGAGGTGGCGTTGAAGTGCCCGACCGAGGTGGCCATCACCGACCGCCGCGAGAAGGAGCTGAGCGACCTTGGATTCATCTCCCTGGTGCACTGCAAGAACACCGCCTACGCCGCCTTCTTCGGCGCGCAGTCGGCGCAGAAGTCACGCCGCTACAGTTCGGAGGCGGCCAACGCCAACGCCGTGCTGTCGTCGCAACTGCAGTACATCTTCGCCGTGTCGCGCATCGCGCACTACATGAAGGCCATGATGCGCGACAAGATCGGCAGTTTCGCCGCCGCCTCCAACGTGGAGGACTTCCTGAACCGCTGGCTGATGAAGTACGTGCTGCTGGACGATAACGCCAGCCAGGAGCAGAAGGCCCAGTTCCCGTTGCGCGAAGCCTCGGTGCAGGTGAGCGAAGTGCCGGGCCGGCCCGGCGTGTTCCGCGCGGTGAGCTTCCTGCGCCCGCATTTCCAGCTCGACGAGCTGACCGTTTCCCTCCGCCTCGTGGCGGAACTGCCGCAAACCACCAACCACTGATAAGGAGTATTGCGATGGCAATTGACGTATACCTGCAAATCGACGGCATCAAGGGGGAGTCGACCGACGATCGCCACAAGGACTGGATCGAGTGCAAGTCGGTCAGCTGGGGCGTGGAGCAGCCGCGTTCCGCCACGTCCTCCACCGGCGGCGGCCACACGGCGGAGCGTTGCGAGCACCGCGACATCGTGATCACCAAACTGGCCGACCTGGCCTCGCCCATCCTGCTGCAGACCTGCGCCGCCGGCCGCACCATCCCCAAGGCCCGGCTGGAATTCATGCGCGCCGACGCGCAGGGCGAGCGGGTCAAGTATTTCGAGATCGAGCTGGACAACGTCCTGATCGGCGCCGTGTCGCCGGCCGTGAACGAGGGCGACATCCTGACCGAGGAAGTGGGCTTCAAGTTCTCCAAAGTGCGCTGGAAGTACACCCAGCAGCGTATCTCGGGCGGCATCGGCGGCAACACGTCGGGCGGCTGGGATCTGGCAGCGAACCGGATCGCCTGATTTTGGAGGGAGTTGCGGCTGCGGCGTGTGAGCGTTGCAGCCGCTTTTTTATGCGGAGGTGCGGAAATGGACGGATGCAGGCCGGGCTTGTTCGACCGCTTGCTGGGGAATCATCGCGGCGCGCGGTTCCTGTCGCAGGAGCAGCTCAAGGAAAGCGTGGCGCGCGACCTGGAAATGCTGCTCAACACGCGCACAGCCTTGCCGCAGGAGGCGCTGGCGGCCTATCCCGAGTGCGCGCGTTCGATCCTCAACTTTGGCCTGGCGGATTTCGCCGGGCTGTCGCACAGCAGCAGCGCGGACCGGGCGCGCATCTGCGCCAGCGTGCGCCTGGCCGTCGAGCGGCACGAACCGCGCCTGCGCGGCGTGCAGGTGTCGCTGGCACCGTCCAGCGGCACCGTCAACCGCATCGACATCGTCATCGTCGGCGTGCTGCAAGGGCATGGCGCGGAGGAGGCGGTCAGCTTCAGCGCCGCGCTGCAACCGTCATCGCTGCAATATTCCATCAAGCGCGGAGCCATCGCATGAGCATTCAACTGAAGACACTGATCGGAAAACTGAACGGCGCCTGCCGTGGCGCCGCCACCCGCGCTGCCAATATCGCCATCGGCATGGGCCATGGCGAGGTCGATGTGGAGCACCTGCTGCTGGCCATGCTGGAGCAGCAGGAGGGCGACCTGTGCACCATTGCGCGGCGCTGCGATGTCAGCCCGACGGCGCTGGAGGCCGACCTGCGGCGCGAGCTGGCCGGCGTGCACATTGCCGCGGCCCGGGTGCCGGTCTTTGCACGGCGCCTGCAACTGATGCTGGAACACGCCTGGCTGATTGCCTCGCTGGCGCTGCCGCAGCCGGACCAGGTGCGCGGCGGCCACCTGTTGCTGGCGCTCCTGACCGAGGCGGAGCTGTCGCAGCAGGCGGCGCGCGTCTCCGGCCTGTTCGCGCGCTTCCCGGTGGACGGTCTGAAGCACCGCCTTGAGAAATATGTGGCGGGTTCGGCGGAGGCCGCACCGGCAATGCCCGCCACGCCCGCCGTGGCCGACTCGCGCGACGCGCCGGCAGCTGCGAATGCGCCGGCGCTGGCGCAATACACCGTCAACCTGTGCCAGCTGGCGCGCGACGGCAAGCTGGACCCGGTCATCGGGCGCGCCGCGGAGGTGCGGCAGCTGATGGACATCCTGCTGCGGCGGCGCCAGAACAACCCGATCCTGACGGGCGAGGCGGGCGTCGGCAAGACCGCCGTGGTGGAAGGACTGGCGCTGCGCATCGCCGCCGGCGAGGTGCCGCCCCCGCTGGCGAACGTGGCGATCCATGCGCTCGACCTGGCGCTGCTGCAGGCCGGCGCCAGCGTGCGCGGCGAGTTCGAGGCGCGCCTGAAGAATGTGATCGACGAGGTGCGCCGCAGCCCGCATCCGGTGGTGCTGTTCATCGACGAGGCACACAGCATGATCGGCGCCGGCGGCGCGGCCGGGCAGGGAGATGCCGCCAACCTGCTCAAGCCGGCCCTGGCGCGCGGCGAGCTGCGCACCATCGCCGCCACCACCTGGAGCGAGTACAAGCGTTATTTCGAGAAGGACGCCGCGCTGGCGCGCCGCTTCCAGGTGGTCAAGGTGGAGGAGCCGGACGAGGACAAGGCGGCAGCCATGCTGCGCGCCATGGTGCCGTTGATGGAGGCGCACTTCGGCGTGCGCGTGCGCGACGATGCGGTGACGGCGGCGGTGCGCCTGTCGCACCGCTACATCAACAGCCGCCAGTTGCCGGACAAGGCGGTCGGCGTGCTGGACACCGCCTGCGCGCGCGTGGCGCTGGGCCAGTGCGCGGCGCCCGCCATGCTGGAGGATGCGGCCTGCCAGATCGAGCGCCTGTCGGCGCAGATTGCGGCCCTGGAGCGCGATGCGGCCAGCGCGGCGGGCGCGGGCGACGGCGCACCGTCAGCGTTGCCGGCCCTGCGCGATGAGCGCGGCAGCCTGCAGGCCTGGCATGGCGAGCTGGCTGCGCGGCATGAGCGCGAGCGCGAACTGTGCGCCCGCGTTGCCGCGCTGCGGCGTGACGGCGCCGGCGAGGCGGCGGCGGCCGCCCAGGCCGAGCTGCAGGCGCTGCAGCGCGAGCAGCCGATGGTGCCGCTGGAGGTAGACCGCCATGTGGTGGCCGGCGTCGTGGCGGCATGGACCGGCATCCCGGTCGGCCGCATGCTGCGCGACGAGATCCGCACGGTGCAGCAGCTCAAGCCTGCGCTGGAATCGCGCGTGCTGGGCCAGGCGCATGCGGTGGAGGCTATCGTGCAGCGCATGCGCACCGCGCGCGCCGGGCTGGACGATCCGCGCAAGCCGAAGGGCGTGTTCCTGCTGACAGGCCCGTCCGGCGTGGGCAAGACCGAAACCGCGCTGGCCCTGGCGGACCTGCTGTATGGGGGCGAGCGCAAGCTGGTCACCATCAACATGAGCGAATACCAGGAGCCGCACAGCGTGGCCGGCCTGAAAGGCTCGCCGCCCGGCTACGTCGGCTACGGCGAGGGCGGGGTGCTGACCGAGGCGGTACGGCGCTGCCCCTACTGCGTGGTGCTGCTGGACGAAGCCGACAAGGCGCATCCGGACGTGCTGGAGCTGTTCTACCAGGTGTTCGACCGCGGCATGCTGGAAGACGCGGAAGGCCAGCTGGTCGACTTCAGCAACACCGTCATCATCCTGACGTCCAACCTGGGATCGGGCGCCATCATGCAGGCTTGCCTGAACCGCGCGAACGGCGCGCTGCCGACGCCGGAAGAACTGGACGCCCTGCTGCGGCCGCAACTGGTGCGGCACTTCAAACCGGCCTTCCTGGGCCGCTTGCAAGTGGTGCCGTACTACCCGATCTCCGACGAGGCGCTGGCCCAGGTCATCGCACTGAAGCTGGGTCGGATCGGCCAACGCATCGCCGAGAACCACCATGCGGAATTCTGCTGGGACGACGCGCTGGTGCAGGCGGTGCTGGCGCGCTGCACCGAGACCGATTCCGGCGCGCGCAATATCGACAACATCCTGCACGGCAGCCTGCTGCCCAGCGTTGCCGACGTGCTGCTGGCGCGCATGGCGGACGGCGCGCCGGTCAGCAAGGTCAAGGCCGGCGTCACGCGCCAGGGGCAGTTCCGCATCACCACCAAATAGGAGGGCCTATGTTCACGAACGAGGATTTGCTGGTGCCGCTGGGCGAGAACCACCCATGCGGCGAGGATGTGTCGTTTGATGCCTGCATGGACGCGATCGCCGCCGCGCGGCGGCACGACGATCCCACGCTGGAGCAGGGCGAGTGGGCGACGCCGCTGCACAGCGCCGACTGGCCGCTGGTGGCCAGCCGCTGCGCCGAACTGCTGCGCACGCGCAGCAAGGACCTGCGGCTGGCCGTCTGGCTGGCGGAGGCGCGCGCCCACACCCACCAGCTGCGCGGCCTGGGCGATGGCTTCATGCTGCTGGCCGGCCTGTGCGAGCGGT
This sequence comes from Pseudoduganella sp., assembly GCF_041914865.1. Taxonomy (NCBI): domain Bacteria; kingdom Pseudomonadati; phylum Pseudomonadota; class Betaproteobacteria; order Burkholderiales; family Oxalobacteraceae; genus Pseudoduganella; species Pseudoduganella sp. Next base: position 42,518 of record NZ_JAYSCO010000048.1, read on the forward strand.
ACTGGGAGCATGTGCACCCGTTGCCGGAGGGCGGCGAACAGGAACTGCGCACCGGTAACCTGGCCTGGCTGCTGGGGCGCACGCCGGCCCTGCTGGCGGCGATGCCGGCGCCGGCCGATGCGGCGGCGGCCTGGCAGGACGCGCAGTACTGCGCCGACGCGCTGCAGGCGCTGCA
>NZ_JAYSCO010000049.1:0-42320 GCF_041914865.1 Pseudoduganella sp.
TGGGCTTGTAATTGCAAGTCTGTCTGCTAGAGTTTAATTGTATCAACTCTAGGGAGCGGCCTACGGCAACGCAGGCTGGTTTGATATGTGGGCTCTGTTCACCATGGGCATATTCGGCTGCATGATCGCCCTGATCGTGTATGAAATCGTAGCTGAGTATCGCGGGGGACATCATAAGCTGGTCGATCGCTACCACGAGTAGCTAGCGCTTCTGCAGAGGCGAGGCTCCGCTGCGGTACCTTCGGGTAGCGCCGCCGGAGCCTTCAGTCTATCTGGGGTACGGAAAATCAGGCCAGCAGGTCCAGCAGCGACGAGGTGCCGCCGCCCTGCTCTTCCTGCGAATACAGGCGCACCAGTGCCTGCGCTTGCAGCGTCAGTGCCTGCGCCATCTTCGCCTTGCGGTCTTGCAGCGTGTCGACTTCGCGGTCGGCCTGCGTCAGCGCACGCGAGACAACGCTGCGTTCGCCGCCCAGGGCCTCCAGCCGCTTGCCGAGCGAGTCGGCCAGGCCCCTGCCTTCGTTGGTGAACAGCTTGGCGACGCCTTCCGCATCGTTGGCGATGGCGGCGGCCAGTTTGTCTTTATCGAGCTTGATGCGGCCGCTGTCGTCGAAGCTGACGCCGGCATTGGCCAGCGCTTCCTTGTTGCCGCCGGCATTGCGCACCAAATCACCCAGCTGGGCGCTGACCTGGGTCAGGGCCTGGTTGCCCTTCAACGCGCCTTTTTGCAGCGCGCCCAGGCGGTCTTGCAGCGAGTTGAAACCGGCTACGAAGGCTTCCACGTTCTTGGCGATCTGGCCGCTGTCGCGGGCGATGGTGACCGTGGTTTCGCCTTTGCCGGTGAGGTTCAGCGTGGTGCCGGCGATGGCGGATTCAATGCTGTTATCGGCACTGCGGACCGCTTTGCCATCCACCGTGAGCACAGCGTCCTGTGCGGCCTGGGTTTGCTGCATGCCATTGAACAGCTGACGCACCGTGGCGTCGCCCGAGACGCCGATCTTCAGCGCCGAGGCTTCACCGCTTGCGCTGCGCAACTGCAGCGAGGTGCCGGTGCTGGAGCGCACCAGGCTGGCGTCGAAGCCGGCGTTCTTGAGCGCTTCGGCGATGCCTTGCATGGTGTTGTTGCGGCTGTCGATGGTGACGGTCTTGCTGCTGTCGCCGCTGCCAATCCGGATCACGGTGGGCGAGCCGGTGCCGAGCGGGGTGTCGGGCGTTTGCGCTTCCGGGCTGACCAGGATTTGCTTCTGCGCCAGCTGGCTGACTTTAACGGTATGTGAGCCGGGTTCCGCCTTGCCGTTGGTGGTCACGCCCAGCACGCCCGTGCCGGAGGTGCTGGCGCGCGTGCTGAGGCCGGCTCCGGCCAAGCGTTCGGCGATGTCCTGGAACTGCGACAGCGCGCCCTGCAACTGGCCCAGGCCGGACAGGCGCGCCTGGCTGGTGTTGATGTTGGCGTTCAGCTTGGCCGCAACGCCGCGCTGGGCGGCCATGGTCTGCTCGACCCGCGCCAGCACGCTGGACGATGGTGTGCCGGCCGTGCCTGCATTGCCCAGGCCCAGCGAGGAACCGTACATATTGCTTAGCAAGCCGCTCACATAGTTCATAAGTTAAGTTTAGCGCATGAATTTGGTAATTGCACCAGCCGCTTCGTTATCTAGCGGGAGGAAGGTGAAACCGATCTTGAACTCGTCGCCCGAGAAAATGCAGTTGTTGACCTTGCCGCGCGTGTTGACGATTTGCGGCTTGCCATCGACCAGCATCTCAAACACGATCTGGCCGGTCGCGCCGACATTCACTTTGTTACCAGCCGTCAGGGAAATGCCTGCCAGGCCGAGGTCGAAGGTGCGCGCGCTCATCGGCGCGCCGCCATCCATCACGATCATTGCGCGCACACGCAGGATCTTGCGTGCGCCTTGCCTTGAATCTACTAACAATTTCTTGTCCGTTATGTGAACTGGTTGATATTGAGCCTGGTATTGTAGCCAATATTTCGGAAATTGCTACACTACTGAAGCTCCCGCAGCCGGTTAAATGCATCGTCGATGCGTTCCACCGGGATAATCGTCATGCCTTCTATCGCTTGCTTGGGCGCGTTCGCCTTCGGGATCATGGCGATCGAGAAGCCGAGCTTGGCCGCTTCGCGCAGGCGTTCCTGGCCGCGCGGGGCGGGCCGGATTTCACCGGCCAGCCCTACCTCACCAAATACCACGAATCCGTTCGGCAGTGCCTTGTTACGCATCGAAGAGTTGATCGCCATCAATACCGCAAGGTCGGCGGCCGGTTCCGTGATCTTGACGCCGCCGACGGCGTTGATGAACACGTCCTGGTCGAAGGCGGCAATGCCGGCGTGGCGGTGCAGCACCGCCAGCAGCATGGCCAGTCGATTCTGCTCCAGGCCCACCGACAGGCGGCGCGCGTTTGGCAGGTGGCTGGTGTCGACCAGGGCCTGCACTTCCACCAGCAGCGGACGCGTACCTTCCTGGGTCACCATCACGCAGGAGCCGGGCACCTGGTTCTCGTGCTGCGACAGGAACAGGGCCGATGGGTTGGACACGCCTTTCAGGCCCTTTTCCGTCATGGCGAACACGCCCAGCTCATTCACCGCGCCGAAGCGGTTCTTGATGGCGCGCACCAGGCGGAAGCTGGAGTGGTTGTCGCCTTCGAAGTACAGCACGCAGTCGACGATGTGCTCCAGCACGCGCGGGCCGGCCAGCGAACCCTCTTTCGTCACGTGGCCGACCAGGATGATGGTGGTGCCGCTCATCTTGGCGACGCGGGTCAGCTGCGCCGCGCATTCGCGCACCTGGGCCACCGAGCCGGGCGCGGAGGCCAGGGCATCGGAATACAGGGTCTGGATCGAGTCGATCACCGCCACTTGCGGTTTAAGGTCGGCCAGGGTGCCGAGGATTTTCTCGAGCTGAATTTCCGCCTGCAGCTTGAGGTCCTTGGCGTCCACCGCCAGGCGCTTGGCGCGCAGCGCGATCTGGGCGCCGGACTCCTCGCCGCTGACATACAGCACGCTCTTGACCTTGGACATATTGGCCAGCGCCTGCAGCAGCAGGGTCGATTTGCCGATGCCGGGATCGCCGCCGATCAGCACCACGCCGCCCGCCACCAGGCCGCCGCCCAGCACGCGGTCGAATTCCTCAATGCCGGTGCCGAAGCGCGGCACATCCAGCGCTTCGATATCCTGCAGCGACAGCACGGGCGCGGTCTGCGCCAGCGACTGGTGCTGCGACTGCGAAAAGCGGTTGCCGCCGGCGGCTTCGATCACGGTTTCCACCATGGTGTTCCACTGCTGGCACGACGAGCACTGGCCCGTCCATTTGCTGCTGGTGCCGCCGCATTCGCTGCAGGTGTAGTTGGTCTTCGCCTTGGCCATGCTTACGCCTCGACGACGCGTACGCGCGGCGCCAGGGCGCACATCAATTCATAGCCGATGGTGCCGGCCGCCGTCGCCACCTCGTCGATCGGCATGCCCTGCCCCCACAGCACCACTTTGCTGCCGACGCGTGCATTCGGCACTGGCGTCAGGTCCACGGTCAGCATATCCATCGACACCCGGCCCACCAGGCGGGTGCGCACGCCGTCCACCAGGACCGGCGTGTCGACCGGCGCGTGGCGCGGATAGCCGTCGGCGTAGCCGCAGGCCACCACGCCGATGCGCATGGCTTGTTCGGCCTTGAAGCGGCTGCCGTAGCCGACGTAGTCGCCCGGGCCGATCTCCTGCACGCCAATCAGTTCGCTGGACAGGGTCATGGTCGGCTGCAGGCCGAATTCCTCGGCGCTCTTGCCACCCGGCGTGCCGCCGTACAGCATGATGCCGGGACGGATCCAGTCGGTCGCCAGCACTTCGCCCAGCTCCGGCATGTGCAGGATGCCGGCCGAATTGCACAGGCTGCGCGCGCCCGGCAGGCCGGCCGCGCCTTCGTTAAAGCGGCGCACCTGCTCGGCCAGCGGCATGCACGGGTGGTGCAGTTCGTCGGCATTGGCAAAGTGGGTCATCTGGGTGATCGTGCCAACGTGCGGGATGGCGCGCAGGCGGGCGTGGGCGGCCGCGTATTCGGAAGGCTTGAAGCCGAGGCGGTTCATGCCGGTGTTCATCTTGAGGTGAACATTGACGGGGCGTGCCAGCGCGGTGCGCTCCAGCATTTCCAGCTGTTCCACGCAGTGCACCGCGCCTTCGATACCATGTTCGGCCATCGACAACAAGTCGGCGCTGTCGAACCAACCCTCTAAAAGGAGGATCGGCTTGGTCCAGCCCAGTTCGCGCAGGCGCACCGCATTATCCGGTTCGATCAGCGCCAGGCCGTCGGCGGCGGCGAAGCCGCGCATGCCGTGCTCCAGGCCATGGCCGTAGGCATTGGCTTTGACCACACCCCAGGCTTTGGCGCCCGGCGCGCACGCTTTGGCGCGGGCCAGGTTATGTTGCATTGCAGCGAGATGGATCTGGGCGACGATGGGCCTTGGCATGGCGGAAACCTGGCAAAAATAGAATGCGGCATTTTAACCTTAGCGCCCACTTAATGCAGGCTCCAATTCTTTGGAAACCTTCCTTTCCATGGTATAAAGCATGCCGAGATAATTATCGGGCGTCCTGAATGAATCGTGGTTTTTATACCATCATGGCCGCGCAGTTCTTTTCGTCGCTGGCAGACAATGCTCTGCTGATCGTGGCGATCGACCTGCTGGTGACCATGCAAGCTCCGGCCTGGGTAACCCCCTTGCTGAAGCTGACTTTTGTGCTGTTTTACGTGCTGTTGGCAGCATTCGTAGGCGCTTTCGCTGACGCCCTGCCTAAGGGCCGGGTCATGTTCATTTCCAACCTGATCAAGATTTTCGGCTGCGCGCTGATCTTCTATCACGTGCATCCGCTGGCTGCCTATGCGGTGGTTGGCTTTGGCGCGGCGGTGTATTCGCCGGCCAAGTACGGCATCCTGACCGAACTGCTGCCGCCGGAGAAGCTGGTGATCGCCAACGGCTGGATCGAAGGCCTGACCGTCAGCTCCGTCATCCTCGGCATCGCCCTGGGCGGCGCGCTGGTGGGCGGCCCGGTGTCGGCGGCTTTGAACAGCTTCGACATGCCGGGCATCGAAACCGGCATCGACACCGTAAGCGAAACGGCGCTGATGGTGGTGATGTTTACCTACCTGCTGGCGACCCTGTTCAACCTGCGCATCCCGGATACCGGCGCGCGCTACGACCACCAGGAGCGCAACCCGCTGCGCCTGATCGGCGATTTCGCGAATTGCTGCGGCATCCTGTGGCGCGACAAGCTGGGTCAGATCTCGCTGGCGGTGACCACCCTGTTCTGGGGCGCGGGCGCCACCTTGCAGTTCATCGTGCTGGAATGGGCCAAGCAGTCGCTCGGCATGACGCTGGATAAGGCGACCAGCACGATCGCGGTGTTCGCCGTGGGCGTGGCGCTGGGCGCGGCCCTGTCGGCGCGCTTTATCTCGCTGCGCAATTCGCTGAAGGTGATCCCGCTGGGCATCGCGATGGGCATCGTGGTCATGCTGATGATCTTCGTGCACGATGTGCGCCTGGCCTATCCGCTGCTGATCCTGGTGGGCTTGCTGGCCGGCTTCTTCGTGGTGCCGATGAACGCGCTGCTGCAGCATCGCGGCCACGTGCTGATGAGCGCCGGCCACTCAATCGCGGTGCAGAACTTCAATGAGAACCTGTCGATCCTGACCATGCTGGCCATGTATGCGCTGATGGTGAAACTGCACCTGAGCATCAACACCATCATCGTGCTGTTCGGCCTGTTCGTGGCGGGTTCCATGTTCGCCATCCAGCAGCTGCATAAAGCCAACCAGGCCAAGCATGATTCGCTCGGCCTGATCGGCGAGCACAAACACTAAGCGGGCAACGCCCCTTCACCGCGGCGCGCCTGGGCCCGGGCGCGCCAGTCATCCGGCACCACAAAGCCGCGCTCCACTTCTTCCAGCCAGCCGCCCTCTTCCCGCACCGTTGCGACCAGCACGGGGCTGGGGTCGGTGGCAAACTTTTCCGCCAGCGTCTCCAGCAACGCCACCCGCGCCAGGGGTGCGGGCGTGGCGGGCACACGGCCGTCTGCCTCGCCGCCGCGCTGCGCCGGCGTGCGCAGGGGCGCCAGCCATTGCAGGCGCGGCATCACGATGAATTGTTCGCCCGGCGCGGCGGCTTGTTCAGCAAGGGTGCGCCAGTGGCCGCGACAGTGGTCCGGCGCAATGCCTTCGATCCGCGGTTCGGCTTCGGTGGCGTGGTAGAACAGCCAGCCTTTGACCAGGGCTTGCGCGCTGCTGACCGGCGCCGGGACGGCTTGCTGGGCGGCCGGGTGGCGTGCCAGCTGCAACTGGGCGTGGAAGATCTTGCGCATTTTCAGGCCGAGCGTGTCGGCCAGGTTGGGGCCGACCAGGCGGTTGTAATTACCGCTGTCAGGGTCGCCGTCGAGCAGGTAGAACTTGGTGGCGAATTCGATGTGGCGCACGCTGGCGCCGCCCTCTTCCCGCAGCAGGAAATCGAACTCGCCGATGGTGCCGTTCTTGCCGTCCCGGACTTGCAGGCCGTGCGCGGCCAATTGGCCCTGCTGGGCGAAGTAGAAGGCCATCAGCTTTTCGGCGTACAGGCCAAGGCGGGAGTAGAAGCGGTTGCCCAGTGCAGCGTCGAGCGGTGTGGGGTCGGCGTCGAGGTCGGCCAGCCAGTTGGCGACCGCCGCGCTGACTGGGCCGAGCGTGGCGATCTGGCCTTGCCAGTGCGGGCTGTGCGGGTCGAGCAGGTCGGGAGAATCAAGCAGCCACGCCAGGGCGCGGACATGGGGCCGCGCGAGGTGGCCCCATTTGCGGTGGAAGCTTCTAGCGTCGGCCGGCATGGGCGGCTTTGGCCAGGCACAGGTCCTGCCATGCCTTGGCTTTTTCTTCCGGCTTTTCCAGCAGGTTGGCCGGGTGGTAGGTGGCGACTACCGGCACGCCGCCGTGCAGCATGATACGGCCGCGCGCGGCGCTGCCCAGCAGGCCCTTGCCGGTGCTGTGGCCGAAGGCGACGATCACCTTTGCTTGCGTCAGTTGCAGCTCGCGCTCCAGGTAGGGGCGGCAGGCTTGCAGTTCTTCGGCGCTTGGGGCGTGCGGGGCGTGGCATTTCACCAGGCTGGTGATGTATGCGCCCTTCTCTGTGCTTTGGCCGACGGCTTTGAGCATATTGTCCAGCAAGTAGCCGGGGTCGCCGGCGAACTGGTAGCCTTCGCTGTCTTCCGCCTGGCCTGGGGCGGTGTCGAGGGCGATCCAGGTCGCCTGCTCGTCGCCTCGGCCGGGGATGGCTTGCTGGCGGGTTTCGCAGCGCGCGCAGCGGGTGCAGCTTTGAACGGCCGCTTGCAGGGCTGGCCAGTCCATGGCGGCGATGTCTCCATCGCTTGTCTGGGCGGGGCGCGGTGCTGCGTGGCCCGGGGCGGATTCTGCGCCGCGACGGGCGGCCGGCGCGGCGGCTGGCTGCTCGTCGTCGAACCAGGCGGGCGGTTCGTCCATTGGAATGTCGTCGTAGGCGGGCTGCGGGTCCACAGGGCGCGCGGCGGCTTGCGCTGGCCGCTGCGGCGGCGCGGCAGGGGCTGGGCGCTGCGGCGGCGCTGCGTCAGGCTGCTCCGGGGCCGCTACTTTCTTACGCTGCGGCTTGAATTCCGGCGTTGGGGCGTCGTCGAACCAGGACATGTCTTCACCTGTCGAGGCAATGCTCGGCGTGCCGGGCACCCGCGCTGGTGCGGATGGCGGCGAGCCGGCAGCAGGCGCGCCCTGCCCCTCGACAGATGCGCCAGGCTCCGCTGCGGGCTGCTGCTGCATTGCCGCGCGTGCTGCTGCGGCGGCAGGCGATGCCGGAGCGGTTGATGGCGTCGGGTGCGCGGCGGTTACATCGTGCTGCGCGGCGTCAGGCGGCAACGCTGCGGCACGCGCGGCGGCGTGTGGTGGCGCCGCATGCGCGGCGGGCGCGCCGGGGACGGCAGCGTCAGGCGGCAATGCTGCGGCCCGCGCGGCGGCGGCGTGTGAGGGCGCCGGGTACACGGCGGGTGCATCGTGCTGGGCCGCGGCGGGCGCATCGTGGGGGGCGGCGTCGGGCGGCAACGCGGCGACGCGGGCGGCGGCGTGTGAGGGCGCGGGATAAGCGACGGGCGCATCGTGCGGGGCGGCGCCGGGCGGCAGCGCGGCGGCGCGGGCGGCGGCGTGTGGTGGCGCCGGGTGCACGGCGGGCGCATGGTGCTGGGCGGCGGGATGCGCGCCAAGTCCGGCGGCGCTGGCGGGTGCGTGCGGCGGCGGCATATCGCCGGCAAGGTCGGCGGCGGCCGGGGCAGCATCAGCGGCAGGCGCGGGCCGATTGCGCAGGCGCCATTGCGGCCCCACGCCCATCTCTTCCAGGAACACAGCGGAGCGACGATCGCTCATAGTCCAAACCGCATCACAATTGCGTCCTCGCGAGTTGAGTTGGCCGCCGGGTAGTACCCTTTGCGGCGCCCGATTTCTGCAAAACCATAGCGCTGGTAGATCTCCAGCGCGCGCACATTGGAGGGGCGCACCTCGAGCAGGATCGACTCCATGCCCAGGCCACGCGACAAGGCCACGGCCTGGTTCACCAGCACGCGTCCCAGCCCCTTGCCCTGCCACGGCCGCGCCACGGCGACGTTCAGCAGGTGCGCTTCATCGACAATGCCCATCACGAGGAAGTACCCCATCAACTCACGGTCCGGGGCGCGCAGCACCCAGGCGTGGTAGCCCTGGTTCAGGGAATCGATGAAATTGGCGCGGCTCCAGGGGTGCGGGTACACCTCCTGCTCCACCGCCACCACCTCGTCAAGGTCACTTTCCTGCATCGGCTCGTAAATCAGCCGGGCCAGATCCCACACCGGTTGCTTCATGCCTGCGACGCCTTCATCTCTTCACGTTCCGCCTTGGTGTAGGCAACCTTGTTGCGCAGGTAAAGCGGCTGCGCCTGGGCCGCCGGCACGGCATGGCCGGCCGCGAAGGCGGCGCGCCCCAGCTGAGCGACCTGCACCGCGTGCGGCATGATGGCGGTGTCGGCGCCTTCGGCGAAGGCCTTGCCGGCAAACGCTTCGGCATACGCAGGGAAACCGTTGCCGCAGGCGCGCACCGGGCCGGACGGGGCGACATCACCCGGCGCCGACAGCGCGGCAGGCAGCACTGCCACCGGCAGGCCGCCGTCGAAACGGTACTGCGCCCAGTAAACTTCATTCATGCGCGCATCGAGCACGGTCAGCACCTGCGCCGGCGCGGCGTCGCCGTGGCTGGCCAGGTGCGCCAACGCCATGGCGTCGAGGGTGACGATCGGCAGCAGCGGCAGGCCGGCGCCGAAACCGAGGCCCTGCGCAATGCCGCAAGCGGTGCGCACGCCGGTGAAGGAACCTGGCCCCGCGCCGTAGGCGATAGCGTCGCAATCGCGCAGGACGATACCCGCCTCCTCCAGCAATTCCTGGATCATGGGCAGCACGGCCTGGGAATGGGTACGTACGCCGGACGATTCGCGGAAATACACGCGCTCCCCGCGCAGCAAGGCGCAGGAAGCCATTTCAGAGGATGTTTCGATTGCAAGAATGGTAGCCATGGCCGGTATTTTAACCTGTGGGCATGTACAATAGCACCCCATGCACAGCACTACCCTACATGCCGACAACCGCGCCGAAGTGGCCGCCGCGCTGGCGCAGGACCGCCTGATCGTGGCCTGCCTGTGCGCCGCATGGTGCGGCACGTGCGCGTCCTACCGCGCCGTATTCGAGGAACTGGCCAGCCGCCATCCCGACAAATACTTCCTGTGGGTTGATATTGAGGACCACGCCGACCTGGTGGGCGACCTCGATGTGGAAAATTTCCCTACCCTGCTGGTCCAGCGCCACGAACACGTGGCCTTCTTCGGCACCATGCTGCCGGACCCGAACGTGGCGCACCGCCTGATCCTGGCCCAGGCCGAACTGAGCGACGAGGAACTGGCGCGCCAGGCGGCATCCACCGAGGAACGCCGCCAGTGGCAGCAGGAATGCAACCTGCGTGCCCTGCTGGGCCAGGGCGCTTAAGCCAGACGTAACGGCAGGCTGCGCAGGCGCTGGCCGGTCAGCGCGAACACCGCATTGGCCACCGCCGGCGCGACAGGCGGCGTGGGAGGTTCGCCGACGCCGGTCGGGCGCCCGGTGCTGAGGGTGATGATGGTTTCCACCTGCGGCACCACATTCATGCGCGGCACAGGGAAATCGTGGAAGTTGGTCTGCACCACCTTGCCGTCCTTGATCGTGATCTCGCCTTCCAGCGCCGCCGCCAGGCCGAACACCACGCCCGACTCCACCTGCTGCGCCACGATATTCGGGTTCACCACCAGACCGCAGTCGATTGCGCACACCACGCGGTGCACGCGGATCTGCTTATCCTCCACCGAAACTTCCGCCACCTGGGCCACGATGGAGCCGAAAGACTGGTGCAGCGCCACGCCATGCGCGCGCCCTTCCGGCGCCTTGCCGGCCTTGGCCACCGCCGCATTCAAGACCGCCAGGTGGCGCGGGTGGTTGATCAGCATGGTGCGGCGGAACTCCACCGGGTCCTTGCCGGCCGCGCTGGCCATTTCATCGACAAAGCTCTCCTTGAAGAAGGCGTTGTGCGAATGGCCCACCGCGCGCCAGTTCCCCAGCGGTACCGCGCTGTCCACCGCCACGTGGCTGATGCGCTGGTTGGGAATTTCGTACTGCATGTCGTACAGGCCTTCCGAGGTGTGCTTCTCCGGCCCCATGCCCGGCAGGCCCAGGTTGCGTTCGATGAACTGGTGCACCAGCACGCCGCTCGCGCTGCGCGCGTCCCAGGCCACGATATTGCCGGCGCCATCCAGCCCCGCCTCCAGGCGCGCCACGGCGGCCGGGCGGTACACGTCGTGCGTCATATCGTCTTCGCGGGTCCAGATCACCTGCACCGGCGCGCCCTTGCATTCGCGCGCGATGGCGACGGCCTGCGCCACCATGTCCGACTCCAGGCGGCGTCCAAAGCCGCCGCCCAGCAGGTGCTCGTGCAGGATCACATCGTCCTCGCCCACGCCGGCCACCTGCGCCGCCGCGCGCACGGCAAAGGTCGATGATTGCGTGCCAAGCCACAGGTGCACCTTGCCATCCTTGACCTGCGCCGTGCAGTTGACCGGCTCCATGGTCGCATGGGCCAGGAACGGCGCGCGGTACTCGGAACGGACAGTGCGCAAGGCATCCTTGGCCTTCTCCATGTCGCCCACGGAGTAGTAGGTAAAGCCGTCGTCATTGGACAGCGCGGCCGCCAGGTCGGCATAGATCTTTTCACTCGACAGCGCGCCATTGCCGCCGTCGTTCCAGCGCACCGGCAAGGCTGCCGCCGCCTGGCGCGCCTGCCAGAAGGTGCGCGCCACCACCGCCACGCCGGCGCCGGCGCCCGAGTTTTTCGGCAAGGCGCCGCTGAAGTCGATCACGCTCAGCACGCCCGGCATGCCGGTCACTTCGCCCGGGCTGATGCCCTGCACCGAGCCGCCCACATACGGCGACATGCGCAGCGCCGCGTAGACCATGCCCTCCGGGCGGGCGTCGATGCCGTACTTGGCGGCTCCTTCCGATTTGATGCGCGAGTCGCGGCGCGGCAGCGGCTGGCCGATCAGGCGGAAACTGTGCGGGTCCTTCAGCTTGACCTCGTGCGGCTGGCCCAGGGCCGCGCGCGCGGCCAGGCTGCCGTAGCTGGCCTGGCGCTTGCTGATATCGTGGTACAGCACACCGTTTTCGGTGCGCACCTGGGCGTGCGGCACTTTCCAATCGCGCGCCGCCTCGGCGATCAGCAGCGCGCGCGCCGTGGCGCCGGCTTCGCGCATCGGCTCCCAGGCGTCGGCCACGCTGGACGAGCCGCCCGTGATGATGATGCCCAGTTCACGCCCGACCTTTTCCAGCATGCGGGTCGCCACGCGCCGCGTCTGGCCCATGTCGTCCGGATGGAAGTGCCAGTTATCGTGCATGACGGCGAGGTTGCTGTAGATCTTGTCGACCGGCGCCTGGATCAATTTGATCGCATCCAGCGCCACGTCCAGCTCCTCGGCCACCAGCATGGCGAGCGCGGTATGCACGCCCTGCCCCATCTCGGCGCGTGGCATGGCCAGCTGCACGCTGCCATCGGGGGCGATGGCGATCCAGCCGTTCAACGGCACCGCGCCGTTTTCCACCGGCAGCGGTTCCTTGCCGCGCAGGCGCTGGCGTGGCGGCATGACGCCCCAGCCGACCACCATGGCGCCGGCAACGGCAACGCCGCTCAGCAGAAAGCGGCGGCGGGAAAACTTCTTCGGTTGGAGCATCGTACCCTCGTTATGGCAGCCAGCGCTGCAGCAAGTCGTCCGGCATTACCGGCCGGCTGTAATAGTAGCCTTGCGCCTGGTTGCAGCCATGGCGCAGCAGGAAGGCCGCCTGCTGTTCCGTCTCCACGCCTTCGGCGATGACGGACAGGTTCATGCTGCGGCCCAGTTGGATGATGGCGATGGCGATCGCCTCGTCGTTGACGTCGGTCGAAATGTCTTTGATGAAGGAGCGGTCGATCTTCAGGGTCTGCACCGGCATCTGCTTCAGGTAGGCCAGCGAGGAATAGCCGGTGCCGAAATCGTCGATCGCCAGCGACACGCCGACCGCGTGCAGGTCGTTGATGAAGGCCAGCGCGTCGCCGGTGTTCATGATCACGGATTCGGTCACCTCCAGCTGCAGGCGGTGCGGTTCCAGGCCGGTCTCGCGCAGGATCTCCGCCACGGTGTTGACCATGCTGCCGCGCTCGAACTGCTTGGCCGACAGGTTGACCGCGATCTTCGGCACCACCAGGCCGGCTTCCTGCCAGCGCACCATCTGGCGGCACGCCTCGACCAGCACCCACTGGCCCAGCTGGTTGATGAAGCCCGTATCCTCCGCCAGCGGGATAAAGCGGTTCGGCGGCACCAGGCCCAGCTCCGGATGGTTCCAGCGCACCAGCGCCTCCACGCCCAGCAGCTTGCCGGTGTCGATCTCCACCTGCGGCTGGAAGTTGAGGAAGACTTCCTCCTTCTCGATCGAGCGGCGCAGGAAGGTTTCCAGGCGCAGGCGCTCGACGCCCTCGCCCGTCATGGACGGCTGGTAGAAACGGTAGCCGTTGCGGCCGCGCGCCTTGGCCTGGTACATGGCCACGTCGGCGTTACGGATCAACATATTCAGGTCGCTGGCATCGGTCGGGAACACCGAGATGCCGACCGAGCAGGTCACGAACAGCTCGTGGCCCGCCACCATGAACGGGTGCTCGAACATGGCCACCAGCTTTTCCGCCACCTGGCCGGCGCCGTACTGGCCTTCCACATCCTCCAGCAGCACAATGAATTCGTCGCCGCCCAGGCGCGCCAGCGTATCGCCTTCGCGCAGCTTGTCCGACAGCGCGTGCGCCACCTGCTTCAGCAGCTCGTCGCCGATATGGTGGCCCAGAGTATCGTTGACGTTCTTGAAGCGGTCCAGGTCGATGAACAGCAGCGCCAGCTGCTCGTTGCTGCGCACCGAACGCTGGATGGCGTGCTGCAGGCGGTCGTGGAACAGCAGGCGGTTCGGCAATTGGGTCAGCGGGTCGTGGTGCGCCAGGTGGTCCAGCTTCTCCTGCGATTCCTTGACCAGCGTGATGTCGCTGAACACGCCCACATAGTGGGTCGTGACGCCGCGCGTGTCGCGCACCGCGGTCAGCGTCAGCCACTCCAGGTACAACTCGCCGCTCTTGCGCTCACTCCAGATCTCGCCGCGCCAATAGCCGTGGTCGACCAGCTCCTTCCACAGCTCGGCGTGGAATTGCTCGTCGTGGCGGCCGGAACGCGTCAGGCTGCGGTCGCGCCCCAGCGATTCGGCCTCGGTGTAACCGGTGATCTGGGTGAAGGCCGGGTTGACCGCCACGATCACGCCCTTGTCGTCGATCACCATCACGCCATCGGCAATGTGCTCCAGCACGGTGGCCGAGAGGCGCAGTTTTTCTTCCGCTTCCTTGCGCGCGGTGATGTCCGCATAGACCCAGATCGAGCCTTCATTCGGGCGGTTCTGGTCGATGGCGCAGCCGGACACCATGCACCAGAACAGCGAGCCATCCTTGCGGCGGTAGTGGCGCTCCTCGCTGAAGTATTCGCCGCTTTGCAGCGACGGGTACTGGCGCGCGCCGGCCGATTCGAAATCGAAGGTGGTTGGGAACACGATGGCGGTGGAAGCGCCCAGCATCTGGCCCGGGCCATAGCCGAACAGGTCTTCGCAGCGGCGGTTGACCGACACGATGGTACGGTGGCGCACGAACATCACGCCGAACATCACGTTATCCAGGATCGCGCTCTGTTCGGCCAGCAGGCCCTCGATGCGCATCTCGTTGTGCTTGCGCTGGCTGATGTCGGAAATGATGCCGTCCACCCACGGCGCGCCGCCCGACTCGGCCGGCTGCGGCTGGCCGTTCTCGGCCACCCAGCGCTCGGTGCCGGTGGAGTCGATGATGCGGTATTCGATTTCGTACGGCTTGCCGTCCTGGATCGCCTGCACCACGGCGCGCCGCTGGCGTTTGCGGTCTTCCGGGCAGATCAGGTTGGCCCAGGCGTGCGTGGTGCTGCGCATGAACTGCGCGGCAGAGTAGCCGGAAATATCCTCAATCGCATCCGACACGAAATCGATCGGCCCGTCGGGGCGGAAGCGGAACACCGCGCCCGGCACCTGGGTCACGATGGTGCGGAAGCGTTCCTCGCGCTGGGCGATGTCCTCGAACAGGTGCTTGATCGCCACCCGCATCTGGTCCAGCTGGCCGGCCAGGCGGCCCAATTCATCGCTGCCGCTCAATTCCATGCGCGTCTCAAAGTCGCCGTGCGACAGGCGGTCGGAGAAGCGCATCAGCTTGCGCAGGGGTTTCAGCAGGCGCTGGTTCAGGAACAGCACGATCAGCAGCAGCGAGACCGTCAGCTGCGCCGCCAGCACGAAGACGTAGGACAGCTGCTTCTCGCGCAGTTCCTGCTGCGAGCGCGCATCGTCCATCTCCACCATGATCTTGCCGATCTTCTCGCCGCGCACCAGGATTTCGCGCTCGGCGCGCACCACGTTGCCGATGGCGCGCTTGGGCGCCTCCACGTGCATGAACTGGGTATCGGCCTGCCCGGTCACCTGCACCTGCAGCACCGAACGGTCGCGCATCACGGATTCGACCAGCGAATGGGCCGATTCCGCATTCATATTCCACAGGGATTCCTGCATGCCGAGGGCCAGGATGTCGGCGTTGCGCTGCAGGGATTCGTTCAGCGCCGTCTGCGCCGACTTCTGCTCATGCACGCCGATCAGCAGGTAGCTACCGATAATCGCTGGAATGACCAGGCCGCCGAATACCACCAGTAACAGGGCACCGTAAATGGACAAGCCATATAGTGCGCTCAGGCGGGACCTTAATTTGTTATAAAAATTCCGAGCCATGCAAGCGTTCTGGTGGAAAAGATTATCCAGCAGCAATTATGCACGTAACTTGGTATGATCGCCACTCTATAAAGGAAGGAGTTTCCCTATGTCGTTTTCTATGTATTCCGCGTCGATTCCAGCGTTCCGCCAGATCCTGGGCAGCCTGCTGTCCATCCTGGACAAGGCTGAGGCCTATGTCGAGGAAAAGAAGCTCGACCCGAATGCGTTGTTGCAATTCCGTCTGTTCCCGGACATGCTGCCTTTTACCCGCCAGATCCAGATCGCGGCGGACTTTGCCAAGGGCGCCGGCGCCCGCCTGGCGGGGGCGGATGTGCCCGCTTTCGAGGATACCGAAAAGACCATTGGCGAACTGAAAGTGCGCATCCAGCGCACCCTGGTGTTCCTGGAGTCGCTGCCGCGTGAGGCGATTGAGGATTCGGCGCAGCGCGCCATCACCACCGGCAGTGGCGAAAAGACCAAGCATTGGGTGGGGCAGGAGTATCTGGTGCATTATGCGCTGCCGCACTTCTACTTCCATGCGACCACGGCTTACGACATCCTGCGCCACAATGGCCTGGAGATCGGGAAGAAGGACTTTATTGGGTCGTGGAAGGCTGAGTAACCCGGTAAACCTGTGTCTGACCCAAGGGTCAGACACCGCCTGCCCCGCCTTACCGGGTTTCAGGAATTGCGCCGCGGATAACCCTGCGCCAGGATGCGCTGCCACACCTTCTCCTTCTCATCCGCGCTCATGGATACCCAGTGCGCGACCTCGATATAGGTGCGGCCGCAACCGCGGCAAATTTCATCAAAGGTAGTCGAGCACACCGCCACGCATGGCGTATCCGGGCGCTCTGGCAACTTCTGTTCCGACATCACTTCACCTTCAAGCCCAGCTTATCCCAGCCCTCATGGCCGAGCTTCTCCATGGTCTCGATATTCTTCTCAAAGATATCGGACGCCTCCGGGAAAGCCTCCACCGCGCGGTCGATCGACGCCTCGCGCAGCAGGTGCAGGGTCGGGTAAGGCGAACGGTTGGTGTAGTTCGAGATATCGTTCTTATCGGTATCCGCAAACTGGTACTCAGGATGGAAGCTCGCCACCTGCAGCTCCCCATCCAGCATCAAGTCCTCCAGCGCGGCATCGGCCACATCCAGGAACTCGTTGTAATCCTCAAAATCCTGCAGCACCAGCGGGTGGATCAGCAAAGTGGTATCCACCACGTCCGGATCTTCCGCCGCCAGGAACTCCAGTTCCTTGATCAGGTCTTCCAGCAGCTCTTCCGGGGTGGCAGCCTCGGACACCACGTACCGCACCTGCTTCTTCACATGCACCGACTTGGCGAATGGGCACAGGTTCAGGCCAATGACAGCCTTCTCCAGCCACTGCTCGGTGTCAGCGATGACCTCTTCATAATCCACACGGGTGTTGCTCATCTATACATCCAAAAATCGTTGACCAAGGCGCCAATTATATAGCCTGTTCGACATAATTATCCAAGAAAATCAGGCACATAGCGAATTTCATCTTGACTCTGCAGGGTTTCACCCCTACACTCCCGCCTTAGATAGTCCGTCCATTGTTTCCAGACGACAACAGCAAAACGCCATGCAAGATAGACTCAAACAAGCTGTCCTGATCGCCCTGGCGCTAAGCGCTGCGATTCCGGCAGCCTCCTCCCTGGCAGCCGCCGACACCGCGAAATCCGTGGTGCTGCAAGTACCTGCCGTCGAAGAATACAAAGAAACCGATGTCTGGGGCCGCATCCGCTCCGGCTACGCCATTCCCGATGTAAACAACGCCCTGGTCAGCAAGCACGTCAAGTGGTACGCCGACCGCCAGGACTACATCAACCGCACCGTCGGCCGCGCTTCCCTCTACCTCTACCACGTGGTGGAAGAGCTGGAAAAGCGCAATATGCCGACCGAGCTGGCCCTGCTGCCCTTCATCGAATCCGCCTTCAACCCGCAAGCCCTGTCCACCGCCAACGCGGCCGGCCTGTGGCAGTTCGTGCCGGGCACCGGCCGCGACTACGACCTGAAGCAGAATGCCTTCAAGGACGACCGCCGCTCCGTGCTGGCCTCGACCGACGCCGCCCTGAGCTACCTGCAGCGCCTGTACACCATGTTCGGCGACTGGCACCTGGCCCTGGCTGCCTACAACTGGGGCGAAGGCAATGTGCAGAAAGCAATCAAGCGCAACCAGGCCGCCGGCAAGCCGACCGACTTCGAAAGCCTGGCCGAGCACATGCCGGCCGAGACCCGCAACTACGTGCCCAAGCTGCAGGCGGTAAAGAATATTGTTGCCCACCCGGCCCAGTACGCAGTGAACCTGCCCGCCATCAACAACGAGCCCTACTTCACCGCGATTGAAAAAACGCGCGATATCGACCTGGCCCTGGCCGCCAAATTGGCCGAGATCTCGGTCGACGAATTCAAGGCACTGAACCCGCAGTTCAAGAAGCCCGTGATCACCGGCGGCGAGCAGACCAAGATCCTGCTGCCAACCGAGAACGCGGAAAAGTTCACCGCCAACCTGGCCTCCTGGACCAGCGCCCTGTCGAGCTGGACCACCCACAAGATCAGCAGCGCACGCGAAAGCATCGCCTCCCTGGCACGCAAGTTCGGCACCACGCCGGACGCCATCCGCCAGGCCAACAACATCCCGCAGAAATCGGTGCTGAAAGCCGGCTCCACCATCCTGGTGCCGAAGATTTCCGCCAATGGCCCGGATATCTCGGTGGAAGCGATTGAAAACGCCGCCCTGGCCGTCGAAGCCGAGCGCCCCGGCCCAAAACGCAGCAATTACCGCCAGGCTACCTCCTCCCGCAGCGAGTCCAAGCCGGCAGTCAGCCTGGTCAAGCCACGCGTCAAGCGTGACGAAGCCGGCAAATCCAAGTCCCGCCGCAGCAACTAAACACCCTTCCGACGCCCGCCCCCTCTTGCCAAACTTGCAGGGGTGGCGTCGCCACGTTTACAATCCCGTTCTTGCGGTATAACCCCATTGGAGTAGATATGGCTTTCTTGCAAGGCAAAAAAATCCTGATTACTGGCGTCCTGTCCAACCGTTCCATCGCCTACGGCATTGCTAAGGCAGCCCACCGCGAAGGCGCCGAACTGGCTTTCACCTACGTTGGCGAGCGCTTCAAAGACCGCATCACTGAATTCGCCGCCGAATTCGGCAGCAACCTGGTCTTCGACTGCGACGTCACCAGCGACGAGCAGATCGCCAACCTGTTCACCGACCTGGCCAAGAGCTGGGACCGCCTGGACGGCTTCGTACACGCCATCGGCTTCGCCCCACGCGAAGCGATCGCCGGCGAATTCCTAGACGGCCTGACCCGCGAAAACTTCCGCGTCGCGCACGACATTTCCGCCTACAGCTTCCCAGCCATGGTGAAAGCCGCGCTGCCGCTGCTCAAGCCAGGCTCCTCCGTGCTGACCCTGTCCTACCTGGGCGCGGTACGTGCGATCCCTTACTACAACACCATGGGTCTGGCCAAGGCATCGCTGGAAGCCTCCGTGCGTTACCTGGCAGAGAACCTGGGCCAGCACGGCATCCGCTCCAACGGCATTTCCGCCGGCCCGATCAAGACCCTGGCCGCCTCCGGCATCAAAGACTTCAGCAAGCTGCTCGGCTTCGCCGCCGGCCACGCCCCGCTGCGCCGCAACGTGACCATTGAAGAAGTAGGCAACGCCGCCGCGTTCCTGCTGTCCGACCTGTCCTCCGGCATCACCGGCGACATCATGTACGTCGACGGCGGCTTCTCCCACGTCATGGGCCTGAACTCCAGCGACTACGAGTAATACTCGTTTTCGACCGGCAAAAAGCCGCCTTTCGGCGGCTTTTTTTATTGCCTTGTGACTTTGTTTGAGTTTTTGAGGCACGGATATGTTGCAAAATGCCGGCCGAAAACCAACTTTCAATTCAAAATGAATCTCTTCCCCTGCATAACGCTCGCGCTCAGCATTGCCCTTCTCACAGGTTGTTCTTCGAGCGGACAGATACGTCAACTCACAACCTCCGGTACTTACCCTGCAACAGAACAGTTAGCTCCAGGCAACGTCAAAGTAGTTAAACCATTTGCAGCCAATTACAAGAGCATGGCTTACCTGATGGTGAACGAAGACGTCGAAAATAAAAACACCAAGTTCTTGACCAAACTGGTCAAGGAGAGTGGCGTATTCCATAAAACCATCGACATTCCCGATATGGAACGCTTGATCGTCGCACGCCAATTGCAAAGCACCGTGACTGGCGCCACCGACCTGATTAGCCTCAGCAAGATTCAACAGCAAATCGGCCCATTCCTGATACTGGAACCAGTCGTGGAATGGGTGGGGGGCTACAACCATACAGCCATCATCAGGGCCGTGGATCCTGTCACTGGGGAAACCGTGCTGCACCTTGAAAAAACCGCCTTCAACTGGTCGGGACTGGACGATCCTGCAATCTATCCGGTCATGAATGGCTTCCTCCAATGGGCTCGCGGCGAGCAGATTTCAACCAAAACAGAATCCACAAAGCAATAACTTACTACCACACTGAAAACCCTATGAACTTCAAAACAATTTTTACCATTTCCATCGCCCTGCTCACCCTGGCTGGCTGTGGCACTCAAGGCAAGGTCGCAAAGGTCGACCAAAAGACTGGCTTGCTGACCACCGACGTTGGCGTTATTGGCACCGCTACCGTGGTCACAGCCAAGCAAGTCTCGCTGAAGCAATTTAAACCAATGGTGTTCGTGTCAGCCACCCAGGCCAGCATTGACCAGGTGAAAACGATTGGCTACTTTGACGAAGTACTGGACATCGACGGCCTTCAGAAATTGGTCATCGCCAACAACCTTCAGGAAAAAGTGCCATCACTAAACGACAAAATCGGTCTGAACAAACTATACCGCGCGCACAAGCCATTCTTGTGGGTCTATTTCAAACGTATTAACAAAGATCACAAGCAATACATGCAGCTGATAGCGACCAACCCAGAAACGCTAGAGGACTTGTTTGTCAGCGAAGTTCAACTGGACTTTGTGTGGTCCGGCGTGAACGACCAAAACTCCCGCTACCCATTGTTCAACGCGCTCATTACCTGGATCCAGCAAAATAAAGCTTAACTCCAATCGAGCTAATCATCGGGGTCAGGACTGGCACTCGGACAATCTATGCGCGAAGCGCATAGATTGTCCGAGTGCCAGACCTGACCCCGAATTTTTTTAATTTGACAACTCCGCAAGGTGAGATTAAAGTGATATCACTTTGATTTAACCTGACTGGGATTGATCATGACCCGTAACGAAAAGCTGTTCTCGTCTTACAGTGGATATCTGGTGCTGACCGTGGTGGTCATACTGGCGATCCTGGCCTTCCTGATGGCGCGGGCTTTCCAGCCTCTGCTGGCCGGCCTGTGCTTGCTGCTGGCCATCTTCCTGGCGCCGGGGCTGTATATGCTGCAGCCGAATGAAAGCGCGCTGCTTACCCTGTTCGGCCAGTACATCGGCACCGACCGCAGCGAAGGCCTGCGCTGGGCCTTCCCGCTGTACCGCAAGCAGCGCCTGTCGCTGCGCGCGCGCAACCTGAATGCGCCGACCTTGAAGGTGAACGACAAGCGCGGCAACCCTGTCGAGATTTCCGCCGCCATCGTCTGGCGCGTGCAGGATACGGCGCAGGCGATCTTCGATGTGGATGATTTCGAGCGCTACGTGGCGGTGCAGGCGGAGGCGGCTATCCGTCACCTGGCCTCGCGCTATGCCTACGATGACGGTGAGGACCTGGCGCAGGGCGAGATGACGCTGCGCTCCGGCATGGATGAAGTGTCGCAAGCACTCAAGGCCGAACTGCAAGAGCGCTTCCGCGCCGCCGGCGTGGAGACGGTCGATGCCAAACTGACCCACCTGGCCTACGCGCCGGAAATCGCCCAGGTCATGCTGCGCCGCCAGCAGGCCGAGGCCATCGTCAGCGCCCGCACCCGTATCGTGCATGGCGCCGTGAGCATGGTGGAGGCGGCCTTGCAAAGCCTGGCCGAGCGCGAGATCGTGGAGCTGGACACGGAACGCAAGGCCGCCATGGTCAGCAACCTGCTGGTGGTGCTGTGCTCGGACAAGGAAACCCAGCCCATCGTCAACACCGGCACCCTGTACAACTAAGCAATCATGGCAAGCCCCGGCAAAAAAGCCTTCCCGCTGCGTATCGATCCCGTCTTGTGGGAGGAATTGCAGCGCCTGGCCGCCCAGGATCTGCGCAGCGTGAACGCGGAAATCGAGTTCCTGCTGCGCGAGGCGCTGGCCCGCCGGGGCATCAAGCTGAATGCGCAGCGCGACACGCCGGCGCAGGAAGACGAGCAATAGCAATATTGCTATGCCGCAAACGCCAGCATAAATCTACCGCCGAGCGCCGATTCCGTGTATAATTCACCCCTTGTGCGCTGCAACACACTTAACGCAGCTGTAATAAAAACACAAATAGCAGCTTCGCGAACCTAATCCGCCGCATCCCTAAAAACTGGGTGCCGCCTAAAAAGCCCTCCGCCTTGCGTGTCGTAGTCAAATGACACCGTCCCGGCGCAAAGCTTTTGTGCCGAAATTTCTATACAACATAGAGTCGTTTCGTCGTTCTGGTTAGCGTTGCTTTTTTCGCTTTTTACGAAAGATATACATGACTTTTGAAGCACTTGGCCTCCACGCGTCCATCCTCTCCGCCCTGACCGAAGCCGGCTACACCAAGCCAACCCCGGTCCAGGAGCAGGCACTGCCTGCGGCGATTGCAGGTAAGGACCTGTTGGTGTCCTCGCAAACCGGCTCCGGTAAAACCGCAGCCTTTATGCTCCCATCGCTGCACCGCCTGGCCAGCGCGCCTTACACTGGCGCCGGCAAGACCGCAGCCCAGGAAGCACAGTCGGCGCGCGCCCGTGGCGAGCGTCCGCGCTTCCGCCCTGCCACCCCGAAAATGCTGGTCCTGACCCCGACCCGCGAACTGGCC
Organism: Pseudoduganella sp.; assembly: GCF_041914865.1. NCBI lineage: Bacteria > Pseudomonadati > Pseudomonadota > Betaproteobacteria > Burkholderiales > Oxalobacteraceae > Pseudoduganella > Pseudoduganella sp. The sequence goes on from NZ_JAYSCO010000049.1 coordinate 22,393, forward strand.
CTGCAAGTCACCACCAACACCGCCAAGTACTGCGCCAACCTGCGCCACATCCGCGCGGTGTCGATCCTGGGCGGCATGCCTTACCCGAAACAGATGCAGCTGCTGTCGCGCAACCCGGACATCCTGGTCGCGACCCCTGGCCGCCTGATCGACCATATGGAACAAGGCAAGATCGACTTCTCCCAGCTGCAGATCCTGGTGCTGGACGAAGCCGACCGCATGCTGGACATGGGCTTCATCGAAGACATCGAGAAGATCGTGGCCGCCACCCCGGATTCGCGCCAGACCATGCTGTTCTCGGCCACCCTGGACGGCGTGGTGGGCAATATGGCCCGCCGCATCACCAAAGAGCCGCAGATCATCCAGATCAACACCGCGACCACCAAGCACGAGAACATCGTGCAGCGCGTACACTTCGTGGACGACCTGTCGCACAAGAACCGCCTGCTGGACCACCTGCTGCGCGACGAAACCATGGACCAGGCAGTGGTCTTCACCGCCACCAAGCGTGACGCCGACACCATCGCCGACCGCCTGAACATCGCCGGCTTCTCGGCCGCTGCGCTGCACGGCGATATGCACCAGGGCGCGCGTAACCGCACCCTGGACGGCCTGCGCCGCGGTAACGTGAAGGTGCTGGTCGCGACCGACGTGGCCGCGCGCGGCATCGACGTGCCGAACATCACCCACGTGTTCAACTACGACCTGCCGAAGTTCCCGGAGGACTACGTGCACCGTATCGGCCGTACCGGCCGTGCTGGCCGTAACGGTATCGCCGTCTCGCTGGTGAACCACGCGGAAAACATGCTGGTACGCCGTATCGAGCGCCTGACCCGCCAGCCGATCCCGGTTGAAGTGGTGGAAGGCTTCGAACCTAAGCGTGCCGCAGCTCCACGTTCTGCCGGCCGTCCAGGCTGGAAACCAGGCGATGGCCGTAACGCCAAGCCAGGCCAGCGCTCCTTCTCGAACCCGCGTTCGGAAGGCGGCCACTACCGCAGCGAAGGCAATCCATTCGGCGGCGAGCGCCGTGAAGGCGGCTACCGCAACGAACGCAGCGAAGGCGGTTTCCGCAACCGCAGCGAGGGCGGCTACCGCGCCGAAGGCGGCTTCCGCAGCGAGCGTCCGGAAGGCGGCTTCCGCAACCGTAACGAAGGCGGTTTCCGTTCCGAGCGTTCGGAAGGTGGCTTCCGTGAGCGCAGCGAAGGCGGTTTCCGCAACCGCGCCGACAGCGGCGGCTTCCGCCCTGAAGGCGGCTTCCGTGCCGAGCGTCCTGCCGAAGGCGGCTTCCGCAAGGAAGGCGGCTTCCGTGAACGCGGCGAGAGCAACTTCCGCAACCGCGACCGCGATGCCGGCGGCTTCAAAGGCCCGCGCACCGATGCGCCGCGTCGTCCTTGGGGCGACCGCTGATAGCGGAGTAACAGGATCAGGCCAGAGGGCCTGACCCTGCTGCGAACAAGGCCGCCCGGGCATCCCGGCGGCCTTTTTCTTTTGTACGTCACCGAACAGAAGTACGGTCCATTCGGCGCGACACTGCGGGCATGAGATCAGTCTTGTTTGCCCTGCTGTTAGCCAGCACGGGCGCGCACGCCGCCACGGACTCGCCCTCCCCCATCGTGCGCGCCCAGGTGCTGCTGGACCGGGCCAATTTCTCTTCCGGCCAGATTGACGGCGCGGCTGGCAGCAATTTGCGGCAAGCCTTGCTGGGCTTCCAGCGCGCACGCGGCTTGCCGGAAACCGGTAAGCCGGATGCGGCCACGCTGGCGGCGCTGGACGATGGCGAGCCGGTACTGGCCACCTATACCGTGACGGAGGCCGACCTGGCCGGCCCGTTCGAGCCCGTGCCGGAGGAAATGAGCGAGAAGGCAAAGATGACGGCGCTCGGCTATGCCAGCGTGGCGGAAGCGCTGGCGGAACGCTTCCACGCCAGCCCGGCCTTGCTGCGCAAGCTGAATCGCGGCAAGGCGATCGACCAGGCGGGCACGCAGCTTGTGGTGCCAAATGTCGACGCCGCGCGTGCGCTGCCAAAAGCGGCGAGCATCGTGGTGGACCGCAGCGAGCGCACCCTGTCCCTGCTCGATGGCGGCGGCCGGGTGATTGCGCAGATGCCTTCCACCACCGGCAGCGAGCACGATCCGCTGCCGGTCGGGCAATGGAAGGTGAACGGCGTGGCGCGCAATCCGCCCTTCCACTACAACCCGAAACTGTTCTGGGATGCGCGGCCTGGCGACAGCAAGGCCACCATCCCGCCCGGGCCGAACAACCCGGTCGGCGTGGTGTGGATCGATTTATCGATCGACCACTACGGCATCCACGGCACACCGGAACCGGGGCAGATCGGCAAAACGCAGTCGCACGGCTGCATCCGGCTCACCAACTGGGACGCTGCGCGCGTTGCCGATGCGGTGGGGCCGGGGACCCCGGTCGTGCTGCAGGAATGAAGGAGGCTGCCATGCGGTCCATTGGAACTTTCGGCACCCTGATCGTCGGCATTGTGCTTGGCTCTGCGGGCACCTTGCTGCTTCTTAGCAGGGTGCCGCTCGAGAAACGGGAAACGGCGACGGTCGTCACACCCGCGCACCAGCAGGCGGCAACAGTGGCCGGCGCGGCTCCAGCAGCGGCTCCGGCCCCAACGCCGACTCCCCCTCCAGCACCGCCCGCCGCACCAGCGGCAAGCGCATCCCCCGCTCCGGTGACGGACGACGACACTCCGCGCGTGCCCGGCGCAGGCAAGGCATCCGGCGACTCCCTTGCCGGCATGCGCACGACGGACAGCAGCGGCACCGGCGGCCTGGTCGCCAGCGGCAGCGGCGCGTCCCTGCTGATCCCCGTGGCCGGCGTCAAATCGGCGCAACTGCGCGACACCTACAGCCAGCCGCGCGGCAATGAGCGCATGCACGAAGCGCTCGACATCCCGGCACCGCATGGCACGCCGGTGTTCGCCGTGGCCGATGGGCGGATCGCCAAGCTGTACACCAGCAAGCCAGGCGGCCTGACCATCTACCAGTTCGACCCGGGTGAAAAGTACGCGTACTACTACGCCCACCTGGACCATTACGCGGCCACGTTGAAAGAAGGCCAGCAGGTGAAACGCGGGGACCTGATCGGCTATGTCGGCGCCAGCGGCAACGCCGATCCCGCCGCGCCGCACCTGCACTTCGCCATGTTTGAACTGGGGCCGGAAAAGAACTGGTGGCAGGGCAAGCCCGTCAACCCTTACCCTCTGCTCGGTCACCAGTGACGCACGCGCCCCGTGTCCATATGTACGAACTGTGAGCCCGGGTAGTAGCCGACGCCGCCGCCTTTGAGCGCCAGCGCCGCCTTGTGCAGCCGCTCCAGTTCGCGCCCCGGCAGGCGCACGTCAATCGCCTTCCCTTCCAGGTGCATGCTGTGCTTCGCCACGCCGCCGCTGGCCTCGGCCAGCTTGCGGTTGGTCTCCGGCGAGCGGTATCCCGAAATCACATGGATCACCTCATGGTTGCTGAACTGCGCGCTGACGCGGTCGAGCAGGAGCAGCAGCTCGGGATCGATCGGCGCCACCTTGTCGTTGCGGTGGTCGCGCAGCAGGCGGTTGATGTCCTGCAGCGCCTCCGGAATGAACTGCCCGTCGGCCCAGAACATGGTGCGTAAAGTCTCGCCGGTATGCGTGTTGTAAAAGCGCAGGCTGCGCTCGTGCGGTGCGGCGACGGCGGCGCGCGCCATGGACGGCAACGCCAGGGCCGAGGCCACGGCGACGGAACTCTTGAGGAAAGATCGACGCTGGTTCATGACCACTAGCTTACCGCTGACACCGATTCCATGTTTTTATGGCGCGCGGAAAGAAGTTTCGATATACTTGACCACTCAAGTACTTTTCAATGAATGATCATGGATAACGCACTCGAGTTTTGCCTGCGCCTGGCACGGGCCCACGCCACCATCATCCGCCGCCTGGATACAGTGCTGGGCGGCCACCACGGACTGAGTTTCGGCGACTTCATGCTGCTGCAAAGCCTGGCCAACGCGCCCGGCGGACGGCTGCGGCGCGTCGACCTGGCCGAGCGCCTGGGCCTGACCGCCTCCGGCGTCACCCGTACCCTGCTGCCGCTGGAAAAGACCGGCTGGGTAGCGCGCCAGGCCGACGAACGCGATGCGCGCGTCGGTTACGCCGTCATCACGGCCGCCGGCCACGCGCTGCTGGACAACGCCCAGCACACCGCCGCCGAATATGCGGCCGACCTGATGCGCCACTCCAGCGACGACGAACTGGCGCCGCTGAACGCGGTGCTGGCCAACCTGACCGGACACAAACAATGACACCAAGCCTGAAAACCAATGCCAATTTCCGCTGGCTGCTCACGGGCGGCATCCTGTCCATGCTGGGCGACCAGTTCACCCTGATCGCCCTGCCCTGGCTGGTGCTGAAGCTGACCGGCGACCCGCTCTCGCTTGGCCTGGTGCTGGCACTGCTGGGCGCACCGCGCGCCATCTTCATCCTGGTCGGCGGCGCGCTGGTCGACCGCTACTCGCCGCAGCGCGTCTTCATGCTGACCAAGCACGCCAGCGCCTTGCTGGTGGGCGCCCTGGCGGTGCTGACGCTGGCTGGCGCCGCCACGCTGCCGCTGGTGTACGCGCTGTCGCTCGGCATCGGCCTGGCGCAGGCTTTCGCCTATCCCTCCGGATCGTCGATCATGCCGCGCGCCATCCCGGCCGAACTGCTGCAAGCCGTCAACGGCGCCATCATGGGCGTGCGCCAGGTCGGCATGCTGGCCGGTCCGCTGCTGGCGGCGCTGCTGCTGGCCATCGGCGACCGCGCCGGCGATGGGCAAAACGGCATGTTCGCGCTCGGCCTGGCATTCGCGTTCGACAGCCTGACTTTCGTGGTCTCCGCATGGACCCTGTCCAAGGTGGTGCCGCTGCCCGGTGCTCCGCAAGCGGCGGTGCAGAACGTATTCCGCGCCGTCGGCGAAGGACTGCTGGCCGTCTGGCGCGACGTGGAAATGCGCACCTGCTTCGCCTACTGGGGCCTGGTGTCGGTACTGATCGGCGGCACCATGCAGGTGGCCTTGCCAGTATTGGCCAAAGAACGCCTGCACGACGGTTCCGCCTTCGGCATGCTGATGGCCGCGCACGGCGCAGGCATGCTGGCCGGGATGGCCTTCTCCGGCATCACCGCCAGGCGCAATGCCGGCAAGCCGGTGCGCATCGGTTTGCTGGCACTGGGCGTGGACGCCGCAGCCGGCCTGCTGATCATCCCGCTGGGACTGATCACGGCAGCCTGGCAAGGCGGGATGCTGCTGCTCGCGCTGGGCGCGCTGGTAGGGCTGGTGCAGGTGGCCATCTTCACCTGGCTGCAGAAGCGCGTGCAGCCGCAGATGATGGGCCGCACCATGAGCATCTTCATGTTCATCCTGTTTGGCCTGGCGCCGCTGTCCTCCGCCGCCACCGGCTGGATCATGCTGCACGTGACGCTGCCGCAGATGTTTGCCGGGGGTGGCGTGGTGCTGGTGCTTTGCGCTACGCTGGCATTGTTGTTCACACCGATGCGCCGCATCGTTAGCGCCTAGGATTACGACCATGGAAACCAAATGGCTTGAGGACTTTATCTCGCTGGTGGAAACGAACAGTTTCAGCCGCTCCGCGCAGCTGCGCCACGTGACGCAGCCGGCCTTCTCGCGCCGCATCCAGTCCCTGGAAAACTGGCTGGGCATGGACCTGATCGACCGCACCTCCTATCCAACGCGGGTGACGCCGGCCGGGCTGGTGTTCTACGAACAGGCGCTGGAAATGCTTAGCCAGATCAACGGCGTGCGCGAGCTGTTGCGCGGCAAGCGGGCGGCGGCGCAGAACAGCATCGACCTGGCGGTGCCGCATACCCTGTCGCTGACCTTTATCCCGAAATGGATCACGCAGCTGGAGGAGGAATTCGCGCCGATCAATTCGCGCCTGATGGCGCTGAACGTGCACGATGCGGTGCTGCAGCTGGTGGAGGGCGGCTGCGATTTGCTGCTTTGCTATCACCATCCGCGCCAGCCGGTGCAGCTCGATCCGGGGCGCTACGACATGCTGGTGCTGGGGCGCGAAGCCTTGCGCGCCTACTCGCGCTGCGACAAGGCGAAACAGCCGGAGTTCGTGCTGCCAGGGCGGAAGGCGGCGCCGCTGCCCTTCCTGTCCTACACCACCAATGCCTACCTGGGGCGCATGGTTGACCTGGTGATGTCGGATGCGAAGCAGTCTTTGCATCTTGAGACGCACTACGAAACCGATATGGCGGAAGGGTTGAAGATGATGGCGCTGGAGGGGCGCGGGATCGCCTTCCTGCCTGAATCGGCGGTGACGCGGGAGGTGAAGCAGAAGCTGCTGGCGCCGGCCGATGAGGGGCGCGCTGAGTGGGGGATTGAGATGGAGATCCGCCTGTACCGCGAGCGGCCCAGCGCAGCACGGCCGGGGAAGGCGATCGTGGGGCGCCTGTGGGAGCACCTGGCCGAGCGGCAGAAACCGGCTTCGGCCAAGCGGCGCTTGCCGGCTTCGGACCGCTGAACCCGGTAAACCAGGGTCAGACCCAAGGGTCCGACCCTGTCAGCGCATCGTGCAGAGGATGGGTCTGACCCTTGGGTCAGACCCGGGGTTGCGGGGTTGTAGTTCCACTACCAAATCCAAGGTTATGCAAATTTTGCATAACCGGATGCGCACTCGGCATTGGCCTCGGCAATTGCACAGGAATAAGATTCGCCGCGTTACCGAACAACTCAGCGAGTCACACAATGACCAACCACGCCTTGCCTTCCTACCTCAACGCCGACGATCTCGGTCCATGGGGCCAGTACCTGAAACAAATCGACCGCGTCACCCCACACCTGGGCAGCCTGTCCCGCTGGGTGGAAACCCTGAAGCGTCCAAAGCGCATCCTGGTTGTCGACGTGCCGATCGAGCGTGATGACGGTACCATCGCCCACTACGAGGGCTACCGCGTGCAGCACAATATGTCGCGCGGCCCAGGCAAGGGTGGCGTACGCTTCCACCAGGACGTGACCCTGTCCGAAGTGATGGCCCTTTCGGCATGGATGACGGTGAAAAACGCCGCCGTCAACGTGCCATACGGTGGCGCCAAAGGCGGTATCCGTGTCGACCCTAAGACCCTGTCCAAAGGTGAACTGCAGCGCCTGACCCGCCGCTACACCAGCGAGATCAGCCTGATCATCGGCCCAACCAAGGACATCCCGGCACCGGACGTCAACACCAACGAGCAGGTGATGGCATGGATGATGGACTCCTACGCCATGATCGAAGGTAACCTGTCGACCGGCGTGGTCACCGGCAAGCCAATCTCGATGGGCGGCTCGCTGGGCCGTCGCGAAGCAACCGGCCGCGGCGTGTTCGTGACCGGCCGCGAAGCAGCTGCCAAGCGCGGCGTCGCCATCCAGGGCGCACGCATCGCCATCCAGGGCTTCGGCAACGTGGGCGGCATCGCTGCCAACATGTTCGCGGAAGCTGGCTCCAAGATCATCGCCGTGCAGGATCACACCGGCACCGTGGTGCACCAGGGCGGCCTGGACGTGGCAGCACTGCACAAGCACGTAGCGGAAACCGGCGGCGTCGCTGGCTTCGCCGGTGCGGAAGCAACCCAGGACCGCGATTCCTTCTGGGGCATCGAGTCCGACATCCTGGTTCCGGCAGCACTGGAACAGCAGATCACCGCCAAGAACGCAGGCCAGATCCGCACCAAGATCATCCTGGAAGGCGCCAACGGCCCGACCACCCCGGAAGCGGATGACATCCTGAACGAAAAAGACATCCTGATCGTTCCGGACGTGCTGTGTAACGCCGGCGGCGTGACCGTATCCTACTTCGAGTGGGTGCAGGACTTCTCCTCCTTCTTCTGGAGCGAGGAAGAAATCAATGCACGCCTGACCCGCATCATGCAGGACGCGTTCAACTCCGTGTGGGAAGTGGCGCAAGAGAAGAAGGTTTCGCTGCGCACCGCAACCTTCATCCTGGCATGCACCCGCGTGCTGGCTGCCCGCGAAGTTCGTGGCCTGTACCCATAATCAAACATCAAGCCGGGCGCCCGCGTAGCGCCCAGCAGCATACGCCCGCACCGGCCGCCAGGCCTGTAGCGGGCGTTTTTCGCAGAACAAAAGGAGAAGTAGTATGAGCAGTCTTGAACAAAAGGCACTGGAATACCACAAGGCCGGCAGCCCCGGCAAAGTATCCATTGCCGTGACCAAAAGCGTGGCCAGCCAGGACGACCTGGCCCTGGCCTACTCGCCAGGCGTAGCAGCGCCTTGCATGGAAATCGCGCGCGACCCGGCACTGGCCTACGAATACACCGCCAAGGGCAACCTGGTTGCCGTCATCACCAATGGCAGCGCCGTCCTCGGCCTGGGCAATATCGGCGCGCTGGCCGGCAAGCCGGTCATGGAAGGCAAATCCATCCTGTTCAAGAAGTTCGCCGGCATCGATTCCTTCGATATCGAACTGGACGAGACCGATCCGGACAAGCTGGTCGACATCATCGCCGCCATGCACCCTACTTTCGGCGGCATCAACCTGGAAGACATCAAGGCGCCGGAATGCTTCTACATCGAGCGCAAGCTGCGTGAACGCCTGTCGATCCCGGTATTCCACGACGACCAGCACGGCACCGCCATCGTGGTCGGCGCCGGCATGCTGAACGCGGTGGAAATGACCGGCCGCGATATCGCCAACGTGAAGATCGTCTGCTCCGGCGCCGGCGCAGCGGCCATCGCCTGCCTGGAACTGCTGGTGGATATCGGCGCACGCCGCGAGAACATCTTCGTCTGCGACTCCAAAGGCGTGCTGACCAAAGCGCGCGGCCTGACCGGCGAGAAAGCCGACTGGGCACAGGACACCAGCGCCACCACCCTGTCCGACGTGATGGAAGGCGCCGACGTCTTCCTGGGCGTATCCGGTCCTGGCGTGCTGTCGCAAGCCGACGTGCAGCGCATGACCAAGCAGCCGATCGTCTTCACCCTGGCCAACCCTGAGCCGGAGCTGCGCCCGGAACTGGTACGTGAAGTGGCACCGGACGCGATCATCGCCACCGGCCGCTCCGACTACCCGAACCAGATCAACAACGCGCTGTGCTTCCCTTACCTGTTCCGCGCCGCGCTGGACACCGGCGCCACCACCATCAACCAGGAAATGAAGCGCGCCTGCGTGACCGCCCTGGCCGGCCTGGCGCGTAGCGATGTGCGTTTCGGCAAAGACTACGTGGTGCCCGGCCTGCTGGACGACCGCCTGCTGCCGACCGTCACCCCGAAAATCGCCCAGGCCGCCATGCGCAGCGGCGTCGCCCGTAAAGAGCTGGACATGACAGCCTACTTCGAGCGCCTGGAAGCGCTCGGCAAGCACCTGCTGTAAAAGGCGAAAAAAAATGGGGACGTACCCCATTTTTCGCTGCGCGAAAAAATGGGGTACGTCCCCATTTTTTCTGCAACATTACACGCCCAGCACGTACTTCTCGCTCGACATGCGGCGGGTTGCGAAAGCGACCGCCGCGAACGCCAGCGCCAGCGGCAAGGCGCAGGCCAGCAGGTAGGGCATCAGGCCCAGCGACTGGCCGGTGGCCATGGCCTGGAACATGGTCTGGTTGCCCAGCAGCGGCACGGCGTACATCCAGTCCTTGGTCGTCAGGTCCAGCGCCGGTACGATAAACACCGGCAGCATCGGGATAAACGTCACGATGCCAGCCGTCGCCTGCGCTTCCTTGAAGGTGCGGGAGTTCATCGCCATCGCCACCTGCATGGCGCCAATCATCAGGCACAGCGGAATCGCTGTCGCAATCACCAGCAGCAGCATCGGCACATCCACGCGCCACGACAGGCCGATTTCTTCCAGCGGCAGGTATTTCAGCACCGCATGCGCCACGCCCAGCTCAAGCGCCAGACCGACCGCCGCCAGCGCGGACGCTGCCAGCCATTTGCCCGCCACCAGGTCGAACGCCCGCATCGGCTGCGAAATCAGTACTTCCAGGGAGCGGCGTTCGCGTTCGCCAGCGGTGCTGTCGATGGCCGCCGCCAGGCCGAAAATGCAGACCGGGACGAAGAACATGCCGAGGAACATGCCAATGCGCGTGTTGGAGCGGGTGGTGCTATCCGCCGTGTCGTAGCGCTGCAGCGCCAGCGGGCTCAGTGTGGCCGGCGACACGCCGTGCGCCAGCAGGCGCGCGCCGGCGATGCTGTTGCCGTATTCGCGCAGCATGGTTTCCAGCTCGCGCCGCTGCGACGCCTTCTCCACCGAGGAGTCGAACCACAGCTCGACCGGCGCCGGGCGCAGGTCTTCGTAGTACTCGCCGAACTTGTCGCCCAGCTTCAGCACGGCGGCAAACTTCTTCTCGCTCAGCAGCTTGGCGATATCGGCCTCGCTCATGGCGTCCCTGGCGCTGACGTTGACGTTTTTCTGGGTCAGGTAGTTGACCAGGTTCGGCGCCTGGGCCGCGCCTACCACCACCATGTCGATGCCGACCTTCTCGGTGCTGGTGCCGCGCTTGATCTGCATGTGCAGCATGAAGCCGACCATGGCCGGGTACAGGAACACGAACATCAGCAGCATGTTCAGGGTGCGCTTGTCGCGCAGCGCCTCGACCAGCTCTTTTTTCATTACGACTAAAAATTGCGGCATCATGCTGCGATCCCCTCTTCCGTGCCGACCAGGTGGACGAAGGCGTCTTCCAGGTTGGCGATTCCAGTTTGTTCACAAAGCTGCAGCGGCGTGCCTTGCGCCACCGTGCGGCCGTTGGCGATGACGATCACGTCGTCGCATAAGTGGGTGACTTCCTGCATCACGTGGGTGGCCAGGATGATGCAGCAGCCCTCCTCGCGCAGCTTGACCAGGGCGCGCCGCAAGGCGCGCGTGCTCATCACGTCCAGGCCGCGGGTCGGTTCGTCCAGCAGCAGGTTGCGCGGGCGGTGCAGCAGCGTGCGCGCCAGGGCCACCTTGATGCGCTGGCCCTGCGAGAAGCCTTTGCAGTTGCGGTCCATGAATTCGCCCAGGCCGAGCAGCTCGCTCACCTCCTCGATGCGGCGCTTGATGGCCTGCTTGTCCATGCGGTTGATCTGGCCGAAGTACTCCAGGTATTCGCGCGTGGTCAGCCGCTCGTACAGCCCGAACTGGTCGGTCAGCAGGCCGATGCTGCGGCGCGCGCCCATCGGGTCCCGGTCCGGATCGACGCCGTCGATGCTGACCGCGCCGCTGTCGCGCTTGAGCAGGCCGACCAGGGTCCGCATCAGCGTGGTCTTGCCGGCGCCGTTGGGGCCGAGCAGCGCGGTGGCGCGGCCGTCCGCCACGGTGAAGCTGACGCCTGCCAGCGCGGGAAAGTCGCCGAAATTCTTGTGTACGTTCTCTACGTGGATCATGCTTGCATCCTTTCAGGGTTTGGCGCCGGCGTGGCCAAGCTGGAATGGGACAGGCGCGATTTCGCGCAGGCAGCTGCTGTCCAGGTTTGCTTCCGGTTTATCGAGGAACTCGCGCATCAGGCGCGGCACACAGCCCAGGCGCGACACGCCATGGCCGGCGTTGTCGACGACGATGTGCTTGGCCCTGGTCATGGCCTTGGCGGCGCTTTCGGCGCGGCGCGGCGGCGTCACCGGGTCCTGCGCGCCGGACAGGAGCAGCGCCGGCGCCGCAATCGGCGTCACTGCCTGCGCTGGCGCGGCAGGCACTTTCACCAGCGGGCACAGGCCGGCAATACGGCCGGCGTGGCCGCGCAGGAAGGAACCGCGTTCATCGGCGGCACGCGCTTCTTCGCTCAGGCGCGGGATATCTTCACTGCACACCACCGCCAGGTGCAGCGGCATGGCGATCATGCCTTCCGGCGAGTAGTCGGTGGTGACATAGGCGCGCGCCAGGAACGGGCCCCAGTTGCCTTCGTAGGCGTTGTGGATGATGTACGGCAGGCGCTGGCTGTCCTGCGGCGAGTACAGCGTGGAATGGATCACGGACACGAAGCGCAGGTTGGTCAGCGGCAGCTGCAGGCGCTTCATATTGCGCGGGTGGGCGAAGTCCAGCTTCACCGCCCCGGCGTTGACGCGCGCCAGCAAGGTATCGAACTCCTTGGCCAGCTGCGGGTAAGCCTTGGCGCAAGCCTTGTCCTCGGCGCAGCGCTTGAAGATGCCCTCCAGCGCCTGCTGCGCATCCTGCGCGGCGGCCGGGATCACCTGCTCCGGCGCGGCCACGCCGTCCAGGATCAGGGTGCGCACGCTGGCCGGATAGCTGCGCGCATAATGCTGGCCCAGGCGGGTGCCGTACGAGCCGCCGAAGATGTTCACCTTGCCGTAGCCCAGCGCCAGCCGCACCTGTTCGATGTCGGCGGCGGCATTGGCCGTGTTGTACAGGCCAAGCGGCTGCTTGATCGCCGCCAGGCACTTGCCGATCGCCTCGTTCATCTGGCTGTCGGTCGCCGCTTCCTCCAGCTGCGGATCGTCGCAGCGCAGCTTGCCGGACAGGCCGGTGCCGCGCTGGTCGATGAAGACGATGTCGCGTGTGGCGCGCATGCGTTTGAAGGTCGACTCCAGCAAGGCCACCACGTCGGAGCCGGCCTCGCCCGGACCGCCGGCCAGCACGAACACCGGATCGCTGTTCGGGACCGGGCGGAAAGCCGGCGCCACGGCCACGTGCAGTTTGAGCTGCCCGGCGTCCTTGCGCTGCGGGTCGAGCGGCACATTGATATCGTGGCAGCGCAGCGATTCCTCGCTGCCGCGCAGGTGGCAGCCGCGGCCCGGCTGGGCCGCCGCCTTGGCATCCAGCGCCAGCAATGCAGCCAGCGTCAGGACGAGCGCCGACCATGAAACTCGCAATTTCATCAGTTAACTCCTCGGGTAAGAATAGTTTGTGGGCGCTCAGGCCCCGGGACTACGCAGACTTCGCAGGCGCTTGACCAGCCGCGCCACGCAATAAAAGCACAGCGCATGCAGGCCCACCACCATCGCAATCAGGCCGGGCCGGCCGCTGGCCAGGTGCTTCACCGTGTAAGGCAACTGCAGCAGCAGCGGCACGACGAACAAGACAATCAGGTATTTGTACTTGCGGCCCATCGACTCGGCGTCGGTGAAGATTTCGGTCGTACGTGCCATGCCGGCCGGCGCCCGCCAGAATTGCCAGCCCAACTGCTCGTCGACGCGCTGCCAGCCGGCGTCCTCGAACAGCTGCAGGTAATGGGCATCGGTGCGGGTCAGGCGGAAATCAATGCGGTATGTCACCTCGGCCGGTTCGCCGCGCTCGAAAACAAACAGCATGCGCAAGGCATGCACGCGCTTCAGGTGCAACCCGGCGCGCGCCTGCTGCTCCAGCCAGCGCTCGCATGTGTGGTCGGCGTCATCCCAGAACCATTTGAATTTCCAGACAAGCTTGTTCATATATCGGCCATCGGTATATCGATGTCCGATATATTAGCATTTAAGTAAAGCTTGTCAATGCCCCCGGCGCGCCGCGATCCAATCTTCCACCACACGTTCCAGCACCGTCATCGGCAAGGCGCCGTGGCCCAGGATCTCGCGGTGGAATTCCTTCAGGTCGAATTTATCCCCCAGCTCATTGCGGGCGTGCTCGCGCAGGCCGAGGATGGTCAGCATGCCAACCTTGTAGGCCAGCGCCTGGCCGGGCGAAACGATGTAGCGCTCCACTTCGGCCGTGGCTTCCTTGGGCGCCATGCCGGTGTGCTCCACCATATAGTCGATGGCGTCCTCGCGCGACCAGCGCTTGTAATGCAGGCCGGTGTCGACCACCAGCCGCACGGCGCGCATCATCTCGTCGCGCAGGCGGCCCAACTGGTCCAGCGGTTCCGGCGTCAGCCCCATTTCCGACGCCAGGCGCTCGCCGTACAAGGCCCAGCCCTCCTGGTAGGCGGAGAACGAAATGATGCGGCGGAAGAATGGCACGCCCTTCATTTCCTGCGCCAGCGACACCTGGAAATGGTGGCCCGGCATCACTTCATGGAACACGGTGCTGCGCATGCCAAAGCGCGGGATATCTTCCATCGAGCGCATGTTCGCGTAGAACACGCCGGGACGGGTGCCGTCCAGCGCCCCCGGAATGTAATAGGCCGTGGGCGCGGTGGCCGCCGACTGCGCGGGCGCGGGGCGCACTTCGATCGCCGCCTTGGGATGCTCAGGGAAGGCGCTGGACAGCTTCTGCTCGGCTTCCTTCATGATGGCGCGGTACTCGGCCAGCATGGCTTTGCGGCCTTCTTCCGTATCGGGGAAGCGATAGCGCGGGTCGCGCAGCAGGCCTTGCATGCGCTCGCCCACCGTGCCCTGCTCCAGCCCTTGCTGGCGCAGCAGGCGGTCCATGATGCCGCTGACGCGCTCCACATCGGCCAGGCCCAGTTCATGCACGCGCTGCGGCGTCAGGTTGGTCGAGGTATGGTGGCGCACGCACCAGGCGTAGTACTCGTCGCCGTTCGGCAGCGACCAGGCGCCATCGTTGCGGCTGACGCGCCCTTGCAGTTCAACGAAATGGCGGATCAGCTCCGCGTAGGCCGGGTAGACGCTTTTCTGGATGGCGTCAGCCACGCCCTGCAGCAGTTCGGCGCGCACCCGTTCACTCATGTCCGCCAGCGGGATCGCGTCCAGCTTGGCCTTGAAGCTGGTGTACAGCATGTTCTCGCGCGCCGGCCGGCCGGCAAAACCGTGCATCTGCAGCAGCACCTTCTCGACCAGGAATTGCGGCGGCTGGATGCCGGCCGCATCCTGCGCGCGCAGCAGTTCCAGCAGCTGCTCGAATTTGCGCGGGAACTTCTCGAGGCGCGCGATATAGTCTTCCGCTTCGCCGCGCGTGGTGACCTGGTGCACGTCGGCCATGAACTCCGGCAGCGCGCTTTGCAGGCCGTGCATCTGGTTGACCGGGAAATCGTGCAGGTAAAAGCGCCCGCCTTCGATCTTGTTGGACAGGTAGTAGTGCAAGGTGTCGTAGGACAGCTGCGCTTCGCGCCCCAGCGCATTGCGGTCGTATCGGTCCAGCATGGCCAGGTTGTCGCGCATGTCCTGCAGGATTTCCTGCTGGCGTTGCGGCGACTCGTCGTCCAGGCGGGTGCTATGGAAATCGAGCCAGCCCGGCAGCACGCGCAGCTTGGACATCATCTCCGGGCTTTTCAGCGCCGACGACGCGAAGGCGCGCATGTAAAACCATTCCAGCTTGAGCGGCTTCGAATACCAGGTCTGCGTCAGCAGCACAGCGCCGGCGCATAGCGCGGCGGTAGCGCCGGTCAGGCCCCAGACCGCAATTTTCTTTGCATTGATCTCCATGCGCGAAATATTACAGTATCATGCCCGTTTGCCAGCGACCAAGCTGGCAGATTTGATAACAGACCGGAGATCCCGAATGACCTTACGCCTGCTGGTACTGGGCGCTGCCATTGCAGCCGCCACCAGTGCCGTTGCCGCCCCGCGCGGCCTGACCATCGAAGACCTGGCCAGCATGGACCGCGTCGGCAGCCCAGCGCTGTCGCCCGATGCTAGCCGCGTGGTGTACACCGTGCGCGCCACCAATATGGAAAAGAACCGCGGCATTACCCAGCTGTGGATGATCGACCTGAAGGCCGCCAAGCCCACGCCCGTCCAGCTGACCCAGCACGATGCCAGCAGCAGCCAGCCGCAATGGTCCGCCTCCGGCGACGCCGTCTACTTCGTGAGCGGCCGCTCCGGCTCGGCCCAGGTCTGGCGCCTGCCGCTGAACGGCGGCGAAGCGGTGCGCGTGACCGACTACCCGGTGGGCGTGGAGAGCTTCCGCCTGTCGCCGAAGGGCGACCGCCTGGCCATGTCCTTCGAAGTGTTCCGCGACTGCGCCGACCTGGCTTGCACCAAGAAGCGCCTGGACGACAAGGCCAAGAACAAAGCCACCGGCATGCTGTACAACGAAATGTTCGTACGCCACTGGGACACCTGGAAAGACGGCCGCCGCAACGTGCTGTACTCGGCCCCGATCGACGCTGCCGGCAAGGCCGGCGCTGCGGTCAGCCTGAGCGGCGCGCTGGACGCCGACGTCCACTCCAAGCCGTTCGGCGGCGCCGACGACTACCAGTTCAGCCCCGACGGCCAGAAGATCGTGTTTGCCGCGCGCGTCGCCGGCAAGACCGAATCCTGGTCCACCAACTTCGACCTGTATGAAGTGGCAGCCGCCGGCGGCACGGCCCCGCACAACCTGACCGGCGAGAACCCGGCCTGGGACGCCAAGCCATCCTTCTCCCCGGACGGCAAGACCCTGGCCTACCTGATGATGAAGCGCCCCGGCTTTGAAGCTGACCGCTTCCACATGGTGCTGATGGACGTCGCCACCGGCAAGAAGCGCGTGCTGGCCCAGGAATGGGACCGCTCCATCGCCGACTATAAATGGCGCGACGATGGCAAAGCCCTGCTGGCCAATGCCGACGATATCGGCAACCACCGCCTGTTCTCGCTGGACGTCGCCTCCGGCAAAGTGACTGCGCTGAGCGGCAAAGGTTATGCCGGTGACTTCGACGTGAAGAAGGACACCGTGGTGGTCGCCCACGCCTCCCTCTCCAGCGGTGCGCAACTGGTCAAGTTCAAGACCGAAGGCGCCGAGCAGAAAGGCAGCCAGCTGACCTGGGCCAATGCCGAACGCCTGAAAGACGTGAAGATGGCCGACTTCGAGCAGTTCTCGTATAAGGGCGCCAACGGCGAAACCGTGTACGGCCACGTGATGAAGCCATGGAACTACGAACCGGGCAAGAAATACCCGATCGCCTTCCTGGTACACGGCGGCCCGCAAGGCAGCTTCGGCAACAGCTGGAGCTACCGCTGGAACCCGCAGGTGTATGCCGGCGCAGGCTACGCAGCCGTGTTCATCGACTTCCACGGCTCCACCGGCTACGGCCAGGCCTTCACCGACTCGATCAGCGGCGACTGGGGCGGCAAACCGCTGGAAGACCTGCAGAAAGGCATGGCGGCAGCCGTGGCCAAGTACGACTTCCTGGACGGGAACAAGGCCTGCGCCCTGGGCGCATCGTATGGCGGCTTCATGATGAACTGGATCGCCGGTAACTGGAGCGACGGCTTCAAGTGCATCGTCAACCACGACGGCATCTTCGACCAGCGCGGCATGGCCTACGCCACCGAGGAACTGTGGTTCACCGAATGGGAAAACGGCGGCACCTACTACGCCAACCCGCAGAACTACGAGAAGCACAACCCGGTGCACCACGTCGCCAAGTGGAAGACCCCGATGCTGGTGATCCAGGGCGACCTGGACTTCCGCGTCCCGACCACCCAGGCCCTGGGCACCTTCGCCGCGCTGCAGCGCCAGGGCATCAAGTCCCAGCTGCTGGTATTCCCGGACGAGAACCACTGGGTCCTCAAGCCCGCCAACTCGATCATGTGGCACAAAACCGTGATCAACTGGCTGGATGACCACCTGAAGAAGTAAGCCTGCAAAAAAATGGGGACGTACCCCATTTATTGGGAAAGAAAAGCCGCCCCCTCGGGCGGCTTTTTTGTTGCCCGATAAATGGGGTACGTCCCCATTTTTTCACTCGAAGGCGCAGGTGCGGAAGCCGTTGAAGATGTCGTCGCGTTCGGGCAGGTAGAAGTTGCGGAACTTGGCGGAGCCGAGCCGCGAGGGGGTGGCGAAGGAGGCGCCGCGCAGCACCTGGTGGGTGCTGAACCAGGGTGCGGAGTACTCGCGGTAGCGGTCGGCGCTGAAGCCGGGGTACGGTTCGAACGGCGATGCGGTCCATTCCCACAACTGGCCCCAGCGGAAGGCCGGGTGGCCGTGCAGGGCGGCATATTCCCATTCCATCTCGGTCGGCAGGCGCCGGCCGGCCCAGGCGCAGTAGGCTTGCGCTTCGTACAGGCTGACGTGGCGCACCGGTTCGTGCGCGGACAAGGTGCTGAGCCGGCCGAAGCGCATGGTGCGCCATTGCCCGTTGTCGCGCTGCCAGTAGCGCGGCGCCGAGCGTTCCTGGCGCAGCAGCCAGTCGGCGCCGGCATTGCTCCAGTACTCGCGCCGTTCGTAGCCGCCGTCTTCCACGAAATCGGCATACTGGGCGTTGCTCACCAGCGTCGCATCCATGCGGAACGGGGCGACGTAGCAGGGATGGGCGTACTTCTCGTTGTCGAACACGAACCCGCCCGCCCCTTCCGGGCTGCCCAGTTGCAGCGTACCGCCGGGGAAGGCGATGTCACCCGGCGCGCCGGCGGCGCGTTCGTCGTGCGTCAGGTGGGCGGGCGCCTGCAGGCCCAGGGTCTGCAGCGTGTACAGGAAGGCTTCGCCGTGCATGTCCTCGTGCGCCAGCGCCAGCCGGTAGGGGTATAGCGCCTCGTCGGTGTTGGGCTCGCGCGACAGCTTGTCCAGGACGCGGTCCAGCACTTCGTGGCAGTAGGTTTTCACGCCGCCGGTGCTGGGCAGGTCCAGGCTCCAGCGGCTGCGGTGCGGCACCATGTTCGAGTCGAACCAGTCGTCGCCCTTGCGCAGCAGGGAGGCATAGAGCGCGTCCGCAGGATGGCTGGAGACGGCTTCGCGCAGGATGAACCATTCGGCGAACCAGGCGGTATGGCCCAGCTCCCACAGCGGTGGATTGACGATGCGCAGCTGCGGCACGCGTGTCGCCGCATCCATTCCTGCCGCGGCAAAGCAATCAAAAAGGCTCAGCGTATAATTGCGCGCAGCCTGCAAGGCGTCGGCAAGTTGCTGGGTTCGGGCTGTCCGGAACGAGGCATGGATGGCGTTCATGGGTCGATTGTAGCGATATTTGCGTAAATAACACCAGTGAGCAAGCAGACAATCTGCATCGTCAGCCCGGCGCTGGCACAAGCCAACAACGGCAATTGGCAAACCGCGCGCCGCTGGGCGCAATTCCTGCGCACGCGCTTCCACGTCGCCATCGCTTCCGACTGGCCCGCGCCGGGCCCAGCGCCCGCGCTGCTGGTCGCGCTGCACGCGCGCCGTTCGGCCGCGCCGCTGGCGCGCTTCTGCGCCGCCCACCCCGAGCGCCCGACGCTGCTGGTGCTGACCGGCACCGACCTGTACCGCGACATCCGCAGCGACGCCGACGCGCAAGCATCTTTGGAACGCGCCACGGCGCTGGTGCTGCTGCAGCCGGCCGGCCTGGCCGAACTGGCGCCGCACCTGCGCGCCAAGGCGCATGTCATTTTCCAGTCCGCGCCAGCCTTGCAGCCGGCCGCCCGCAGCGCAGCCCCGCGCCACCGCGACATTGTGATGGTCGGCCACCTGCGCGAGGAAAAGGACCCGCGCACCTTCATGGCCGCCGCCGCGCACCTGGGCGCGCCGGGCGCGCGCCTGCTGCACATCGGTGGCGCCCTGGACCCGGCCCTCGGCGAAGCCGCGAGCGCGACCGCCGCCAGCGCGCCGGGCCGCTACCAGTGGCTGGGCGCCCTGCCCCACGCGGAAACGCGCCAGCGCCTGAAGCACGCGCACGCCATGGCGATCTGCTCGCGCATGGAAGGCGGCGCCAACGTCATCATCGAGGCGGTGACCAGCGGCGTGCCGGTGCTGGCCAGCGATATCAGCGGCAACCGCGGCATGCTGGGCGACGATTACCTTGGCTACTTCCCGCCCGGCGACGCCGCCGCGCTGGCGGCCCTGGCCGAGCGCAGCATCAACGACCCGGCCTGGTATGCGGCGCTGCAAGCCCAGTGCGCCGCCCGCGCCGCCCTCTTCACCCCCGAGGCCGAGCAGGCAGCCCTGCTCAACTTGGTGGATAATCTGCTCCATACGAACAAATAGGCCCCATCATGAGCACTGAACCAATCAAACTCACCTCCTTCTCCCACGGCGGCGGCTGCGGCTGCAAGATCGCGCCCGGCGTGCTGTCCGAGATCCTGAAAAACACCAACGGCTTCCCGGTACCGAAGGAGCTGATGGTCGGCATCGAAACGGCCGACGACGCCGCCGTCTACAAACTGAACGACGAGCAGGCCCTGATCGCCACCACCGACTTCTTCATGCCCATCGTCGAC
>NZ_JAYSCO010000050.1:0-41190 GCF_041914865.1 Pseudoduganella sp.
GGCCGTAGGCTGCGCCTACGGCCCAGCTCGTGTCCGATTGTCAGACCTGACCCCGAATTTTTAGCCGATGAAGGAGTCGAACTGCATGTCGAATTCCTGCAGGGCCTTCTGGGCGTTCTGCATCTTTTTGCGGAATTCGGGGCCGCGCTTGAGCGCGAGGCCGACCGCCAGCACGTCAATCACCACCAGGTAGGCGAGGCGGGCGGAAATCGGGGTGTAGGGGTCGGTGTTGAAAATCAGGTCGATCGGGATCAGGACCGTGGCCGCTTCCGCCAGCGGGGTGCCGGAGGGGGCGAGCACGATCACGTCGGCGCCGCCTTCCTTGGCCAGCTTGGCCGAGCGCACCAGGGCGGGGCTGTTGCCGCGCTGGGAAATCGCGACCACGGCGTCGCCTTCGTGCAGCAGGGCGGCGGAAATGCTGTGGATGGCCGGGTCGGCATAGGCGACCGTGGGCACGCCGGAGCGGAAGAACTTGTGCTGCGCGTCCGCCGCCACGATGCCGGACGTGCCGTGGCCGTAAAACTCGATCTTGCGCGCGCGCGACAGGATATCGAGCGCCTTTTGCACCGGCTCGGCATTGAGGTTGTTGCGCAGGTCGAGCAGGGTGTTGATGGAGCGGCTGCAGATCTTGTTCACCAGGTCGGCCGCCAGGTCGTCCTGCGCCGGCTGGTCGTTCAGGCCGGGCAGGGCCAGCGCCAGGCCTTGCGCCAGCTTCAGCTTGAATTCGTGCCAGCCGTCGTAGCCGAGCGTGCGGCAGAAGCGCACCACGGTCGGTTCCGACACCTGCGCGCTCTTGGCCAGGGCGGTGATGTTGGCGCCCACGGTGCGGGCCGGATTTTCAAGCACCGCCAGCGCGACCTTGCGCTCCGATTTGGAGAGCGAGTCGAGCTGGGTGCGGATGGAGTCGAGCAGCATTAGTCTTCAGGGAGTGCTTCTTCGCGCCATTGTAGCCCGTCGCGCCCGATCAGGGCACTGGCGGCGGCCGGGCCCCAGGTGCCGGAGGCGTACGGCAGCGGCGCCGAGTCGTCCTGTTCCCAGTTGTTCAGGATCGGTTCGACCCATTCCCATGCGGCTTCCAGCTCGTCGCCGCGCATGAACAGGGTCAGTTGGCCGCGCAGCACGTCCAGCAGCAGGCGCTCGTAGGCGTCCATGCGCGGCATCTTGAAGGTTTCGCGGAAGTCCAGTTCCAGCTCGGCCGGTTTCAGGCGCATGCCTTCACCCGGGGTCTTGGCCATCAGGTTCATGCGCAGGCCTTCGTCCGGCTGCAGGCGGATCACCAGCGAATTCGGCTGGAAGCTGGAGGTCGGCTGGTTGAAGATGGAGTGCGGGATCTGCTTGAAGCGCACCACGATCTCGGCCAGCGAGTCGGCCATGCGCTTGCCGGTGCGCAGGTAGAACGGCACGCCGGCCCAGCGCCAGGTGTCGATCTCCACCTTCATGGCGACGAAGGTTTCGGTCTTCGAGTTCTGCGGCGCTTCCGGCTCGTCGCGGTAGCTCGGCACGGCCTTGCCTTCCACGTGGCCGGCGCGGTACTGGCCGCGCACGATGTTCTGCGCCAGCGTGGTCGGGGTGAAGCGCTTCAGGGAGCGCAGCACCTGCAGCTTGGAGTCGCGCACGGCGTCCGGCGCGATCGAGGTCGGCGGTTCCATGGCGACGATACACAGCAGCTGCAGCAGGTGGTTCTGCAGCATATCGCGCAGTGCGCCGGAGGTGTCGTAGTAGCCGATGCGGTTGCCCACGCCCAGCTTCTCGGCGATGGTGATCTGCACGTCGGAGATCCATTCGCGGCGCCACAGCGGTTCGAACAGGATGTTGCCGAAGCGCAGGGCCAGCAGGTTCTGCACCGTCTCCTTGCCGAGGTAGTGGTCGATCCGGTAGATCTGGTGTTCCTCGAACACCTTGCCCACTTCCTTGTTGATCTGCTTGGCCGAGGCCAGGTCGCGGCCGAGCGGCTTTTCCAGCACCACGCGCGAGTTGGCGGTGGCCAGGCCCTTGTCCTTCAGGTTGTCGCAGATGCGCGAGAACAGTGCCGGCGGGGTGGCCAGGTAGTAGACGCGGGTCACGCCTTCATCATTGCGCAGCGCCTCGACCAGGCCCTGGTAGGTCGCAACGTCGGTGGCGTCCAGCGCCACGTAGGTGATGCGGGCGATGAAGCGGTTCCAGTTCTCGTCGGTGGCCTTGGCGGATTTGATGTGCGGGCGCGAGGTGGTGCTCACCATATTGATGAACTCTTCCTGGGTGCTTTCCTGGCGGCCGACGCAGACGATGCGCGCGGTCGGCGGTAGGTCGCCGCTTACATCGCGGCTGAACATGGCAGGCAGCAATTTGCGCATTGCGAGGTCGCCGCTACCGCCAAACAGAACCAGGTCGAAATCAGAGAGAGCCATAATCTTCTTCAATAAAGGTTAGTCTACATATGCAGGTTCGATGCGGCCCGCGACGGGCACGCGTACCGACAGCACCTTGCCGCTCAGGGGCATGGCTGCCAGTTCTTCCGCCGGGCGCTTGCCGGCGGTGGTGATGTACAGGGTGCGCAGGTCCGGGCCGCCGAACGCCACCATGGTCGGGCAACGCACCGGCAGGCGGATTTCGTCGAGCTGGTCGCCCTGCGGCGAGAGCTTGAGGATGCGGCCGCCCTCGAACATGGCGACCCAGTAATTGCCTTCGCTGTCCACCGCCGCGCCGTCCGGCCGGCCGCCGTAGTCGGCTGCCGACTTGTCGGTACTGAAGCGGCGCACGTCGCGCTCGTCGCTCACGGTGCCGGACAGCAGGTCGAAGGCGAAGCGCGTGACGCGGTGGCTGGCCGTCTCGGCATGGAACATGGTCTTGTTGTCCGGGCTGAATGCCAGCCCGTTGGAATTGACCATGCCGCCCGACCAGACCTTGCGCACCTGGCCGCGCTCCAGCACGTACATTTCGGCGGCCGGTTTGTCGCGCGGCTCGTAGATGGTGCCGCACCAGAAGCGGCCCGCCGCGTCGCACTTGCCGTCGTTGAAGCGGGTGGTGGCCTGGTCGAACGGCGCTTCGGCCACCAGCTTGATCTCGCCGGTGTCGGGGTTGAAGTGGGAGAAGCCGCGGCGCTGGGCCACCATCAGGCCGCCGCGCGCGGCGCGCGCCAGCGCGGAGGCTTCGCTGTCCACCTTCCACTGCTCGTGCCGGCCGCTGGCGGTGCACAGGCGGTGGATGGCAAAGCCCTCGATATCGACCCAGTACAGGGCTTTCTCGTCCGGGGCCCACAGCGGGCTTTCGCCCACGGTCATGGTGGCGTCGCAGGCGGCCTTGATTTCGTAGCTGCTCATTGGATCTGCGCCGCTTTGGCCATGACGATCAGGCCGTTGGTCGAGCTGTCGTGCGATTCGGGATCGACCTTGCCGCCCAGTTCGGACTGGATTTTTTTGGCCAGCACCTTGCCCAGCTCCACGCCCCACTGGTCGAAGCTGGCGATGTTCCAGATCACGCCTTGCACGAAGGTCTTGTGCTCGTACAGCGCGATCAGCGCGCCCAGGGTGGCCGGCGTCAGCTGGTCCATCAGGATGGTGTTGGACGGGCGGTTGCCGGGGAAGGTCTTGTGCGGTACCAGCTCTTCGACTTCCGCTGCCGACAGGCCGGCGCCTTTCAGCTCGGCGCGCACTTCCTCCTCGGTCTTGCCCTTCATGAAGGCTTCCGACTGGGCGAAGCAGTTGGCCAGCAGGGCATCGTGGTGGCCCGGCAGGTCGTGCGTGGCGCGCAGGGCGGCGATGAAGTCGATCGGGGTCGGGTCGGTGCCCTGGTGCAGCAGCTGGAAGTAGGCATGCTGCGCGTTGGTGCCGCATTCGCCCCACACCACCGGGCAGGTGGCGGTATCGACCGGCTGGCCGGTCTTGGTCACGCGCTTGCCGTTGCTTTCCATATCGAGCTGCTGCAGGTAGGCCGGGAAGCGGTTCAGGTCCTGGTGGTAGGGCGCAATCGAGAGCGAGCCGGCGCCCAGGAACTGGCGGTTCCAGAAGCCGATCAAGGCCAGCAGCACCGGCATATTGGCTTCCAGCGGCGCTTCGCGGAAGTGCTCGTCCATGGCGTGCGCGCCTTCCAGGAAGGCCTGGAAGTAGCCGAAACCGATCGCCAGCGCGACCGACAGGCCGATCGCCGACCACACGGAATAGCGGCCGCCGACCCAGTCCCAGAATGGGAACATGTTTTCCGGGTCGATGCCGAAGGCGCGCACCGCGTCGGTATTGGTGGAGACGGCGACGAAGTGGCGCGGCAGGTCGGCTTCGCGCGCGCGGCCCAGGAACCAGTTGCGCGCGGTCTGCGCGTTGAGCATGGTTTCGGCGGTGGTGAAGGTCTTGGAGGCGACGATGAACAGCGTGGTCTCGGGATTGACCTGGCCCAGCACCGCATCCATATCGTGCCCGTCCACGTTGGAGACAAAGTGCATCTTCAGGCGCGGGTGGCAGAAGGAGCGCAGGGCCAGCACGGCCATCTTCGGGCCCAGGTCGGAGCCGCCGATGCCGATGTTTACCACGTCGGTGATTGGCTTGCCGGTGTGCCCCAGCCAGCCGCCGTTGCGCACCTTGTCGGTGAACACCTTGATGCGGTCCAGCACCGCGTGCACGTCGGCGTTCACGTCCTGGCCGTCCACCTTCAATTCCTTGCCGCGCGGCATACGCAGGGCGGTGTGCAGCACGCTGCGGCGTTCGGTAATATTGATTTTCTCGCCGGCGAACATGGCGTCGCGCTGCTCGGCTACGCCGCGCGTGCGCGCCAGGTGCACCAGCAGCTTGATGGTTTCGTCGTCGGCGCGGTTCTTCGAATAGTCGAGGAACAGGCCGGCGGCATCGACGGTCATGCGCGGGAAACGGCCGGGGTCCTTCTGGAACAGCTGGCGCATTTGCCATTCGCGGGCGTCGTGGGCGTGGGTTTCAAGGGCTTGGTAGGCAGCAGTGGAGGTCAGGGCGGGCAAGCGCATAATGTCCAGTGAAGTTGAATCGTAGTGCTTAACTATACCGCAAAAACAGGTAAATTCACTACAAATCTTTTCTCATATCGGCGAATCAAGGGGCTTGTGGGCGCGATTTGACGCGATGGAGGCGCTCGCGGTTGGAAATTTTGTAGTAAAATTTCCGGAAATTCACTGAAAAGGAACGATCATGCCGTTGCATCCAGTCCTGGAAAAAGTCACCGCGCGCGTCACCCAGCGCAGCCGCGTCTCCCGCGGCGCCTACCTGGCGCACCTCGAAGCGGCCCGTGTCAAAGGCCGCACCCAGCGCGGCACCCTGTCCTGTACCAACCTGGCGCACGGCTTTGCAGCGTTCCCGGCGAACGATAAGCTGATCCTGAAAGAGGTGAAGCAGCCTTCGGTCGCCATCATCTCCGCCTATAACGACATGCTGTCGGCGCACCAGCCGTTCGAAGCCTTCCCCGCCATCATCAAGGATGCGGTGCGCAAGGTGGGCGCGGTGGCGCAGTTCGCCGGCGGCACCCCGGCCATGTGCGACGGCGTGACCCAGGGCCAGCCGGGCATGGAGCTGTCGCTGTTCTCGCGCGACGCGATCGCCATGTCGACCGCCATCGGCCTGTCGCACAATATGTTCGACTCCGTGCTGTACCTGGGCGTGTGCGACAAGATCGTGCCCGGCCTGCTGATCGGCGCGCTGCACTTCGGCCACCTGCCGGCGGTGTTCGTGCCGGCCGGGCCGATGACTTCCGGCCTGTCGAATAAGGAGAAAGCGGCAATCCGCCAGCGTTACGCGCAGGGCAAAGCCACGCGCGACGAGCTGCTGGAAGGCGAGGCGCAGTCCTACCATGGCGCCGGCACCTGCACCTTCTACGGCACTGCCAACTCCAACCAGCTGCTGATGGAGATCATGGGCCTGCACCTGCCGGGCGCCGCCTTCATCAATCCGGGCACCCCGCTGCGCGACGCGCTGACCGCCGCCGCCGCCCAGCGCGCGGCCCAGATCACCGAGATGGGCGCAGAGTACATCCCGGTCGGCCATATCGTCGACGAGAAGTCCATCATCAACGCCGTGGTCGGCCTGCTGGCCACCGGCGGCTCCACCAACCACACCCTGCACCTGGTGGCGATCGCCAAGGCGGCCGGCATCGTGATCGACTGGGACGACTTCAACGAGCTGTCGGCCGTGGTGCCGCTGCTGTGCCGCATCTACCCGAACGGCGACGCCGATGTGAACCACTTCCACGCCGCTGGCGGCACCGGTTTCGTGATCCGCGAGCTGCTCGACGCCGGCCTGCTGCACGACGACGTCAATACCATCCTGGGCAAGGGCCTGCGCAAGCACTGCGCCGAGCCGTTCCTGAACGACGATGCGAGCGGCGTAGTGTTCAAGGAAGCTCCGCTCAAGAGCGCGGACGAGAAGGTGCTGCGCGGCGCCGCCGAGCCGTTCTCGAAAGATGGCGGCATGGTGCTGGTGCAGGGCAACCTGGGACGCGCCATCATGAAGGTCTCGGCCGTCAAGGAAGAGCACCGCGTGGTGGAAGCGCCGGCCCTGGTCTTCGACTCGCAGGAAGCCTTCATGGCTGCCTACAAGGCCGGCAAGCTGGATCGCGACTTCGTCGCCGTGATCCG
Organism: Pseudoduganella sp.; assembly: GCF_041914865.1. NCBI lineage: Bacteria > Pseudomonadati > Pseudomonadota > Betaproteobacteria > Burkholderiales > Oxalobacteraceae > Pseudoduganella > Pseudoduganella sp. Next base: position 6,566 of record NZ_JAYSCO010000050.1, read on the forward strand.
CTTCCAGGGCCCGAAAGCCAACGGCATGCCGGAGCTGCACGCGCTGACCCCGGCACTGGCCAACCTGCAGGACGCCGGCCGCAAGGTGGCGCTGGTGACCGACGGCCGCATGTCCGGCGCTTCGGGCAAGGTGCCTGCAGCCATCCACGTCTCGCCGGAAATCCTGGCCGGCGGCCCGCTGGGCCTGGTGCGCGACGGCGACATCATCCGCCTGGACGCCGCCAGCGGCACGCTGGAAGCGCTGGTCTCGTCCGACGTCTGGCACGGCCGCTCGATGGCGCAGGCCGACCTGTCGCCGAACCAGATCGGCATGGGGCGCGAGCTGTTCTCCTCGTTCCGCAGCAGCGTATGCGCGGCCGAGCAGGGCGCCACCATGTTCCCTCTGCCGTCGCCGATCCAGACCACCGTGCCGCTGCACGGCGAAGACAATGTGGGCAACACCGTGCCCGGTTCCGATGAAGATTTCCTTGCCAAGAAAGCCTGATATGACCCTGCTCGACATTATGCGCACTTCCGCCGTGATCCCGGTGATCGCGATCGACGACCCTGACCATGCCGTGCCGCTGGCTAAAGCCCTGGTGGCGGGCGGCATCCGCGTGCTGGAGGTGACACTGCGCACCAAGCACGGCCTGGGCGCGATCCGCGCCATGAGCGCGGTGGAAGGCGCCATCGTCGGCGTCGGCACGCTGACCCAGCCCGAGGAATTTGCCGCCGCGCGCGACGCCGGCGCCGTGTTCGGCGTCTCGCCGGGCCTGACCGACGCCCTGATCGGCGCCGCCAAGTCGAGCGGCCTGCCGCTGCTGCCAGGCGTGATGACGCCGTCGGAAGTGATGAAGGCGCGCGAGCAAGGCTTCAAGCAGCTCAAGCTGTTCCCGGCCGTGCCGGCGGGCGGCGTCGGCATGCTGAACGCGATTGGCGGCCCGCTGCCGGACGTGATGTTCTGCCCGACCGGCGGCATTTCGCAGGATACCGCGCCCGCCTTCCTGTCGCTGAAGAACGTGGCCTGCGTGGGCGGATCGTGGCTCACGCCAAAAGACGCCATGCAGGCCGGCGACTGGGACCGCATCACCGCCATCGCCAAGGCGGCCAGCGCGCTGCGCGCCTGATGGAAATCATCGCCCGGCCACTGACGTCGGGCGAGATCGCGCTGGCCCGGCAAGTGTTCGGCAGCGCGATCGACTACAAGCGGGTGCGCGTCCACAACACCCGCTTCATTCCCTTCCTGCAGCGCAAAGACGTCTGCATCACGCCCAACGGCGAACTGTATTTCCACGCCTCGCGCTACCGCGATGACTTTTCGACCGCCAGCGGGCGCGAACAGCACTGGTTCATGCACGAGATGGCCCACGTCTGGCAGCACCAGCTCGGCTACCCCGTCATGTGGCGCGGCGCCCTCCGTCTCGGCCTGTCCTACGACTACGAGGTGTCGCCCGAGCTGCGTCTGTGCGACTTCAATATGGAGGCGCAGGCCGAAGTGCTGGCCGACTATTTCGCGCTGGCCTACCTGCACAAGACCGACGTCGGCGTGTATGCCGACATGCTGTGCGACTTCCTGCGCGATCCCGCCTCGGCGGCGAACTTGCCGCGCCTGGCCTGAGCTGCCGCTGTTTTTTTGCTAATGGTGTGTTATCTTTCTTGCTTTTAAGAACCACAATCACGACCATGCACAACCCTTACCAAGCCCCGACCTCCGACCTCGCCGGCGCCAATCCCGCGCCCAGCGAGGACGGCCTGCAACCTGCCGGCTTCTGGCGCCGCGTCGGCGCCCACCTGGTCGACACGCTCATCATGCTGCCCGTGGTCGGCTTTACCTACTGGGGCGCCACCGTGTCGCGCCACTTCTACGCCTGGTGGATCGTGCCCAGCGTGCTGCTTGGATTGTTCTATTCCGTCTACCTGGTGCGGCGTTACGGCGGCACACCGGGCAAGCTGGCGATGAAACTGCGCATCCAGATGGCCGACGGCGCACCGGTTACTGTGAAAGCGGCGTTCCTGCGCGCGGTCGTCATCCAGGCGCTGGCGCTGACCACCACTGCCGGGATGGCGCTGGCCGCGCTGGCCATGAACGACGCCGACTACCTGTCCTTGGGTTTCATGGCGCGTTCGGAAATGCTGAGTAACACGGGCCCTGCCTGGATGAACGTGGGAACGATCCTGATGCAGGTATGGATCTGGGGCAGCCTGGTGGTCCTGCTGGCCAACAAGCGACGCCGTGCGCCGCACGACTTCCTGGCCGGCACCGCGCTGGTGGGCAAACAGTAAGCAGCATCATACATATATAACGATAAGGGGAAGAACGCATGGGACTCGAAGTAGAAGCAGCCGGTGACTTGCTCACCGCGGGCCTGGTGGCCAAGGAAGTGGAAGGCAATGCAGGGCGGGGCGGTGAACACGCCCACAGCGCGCCGTGCGCCAATTGCGGCACGCCTGTCAATGGCAACTACTGTGGCCATTGCGGACAGAAGGGCCACCTGCACAAGTCCGTGCTGCATCTGGGCGAAGAGCTGATCCACGGCCTGCTGCACTTCGATACCAAGGGCTGGCGCACCCTGCCGCTGCTGGTGGCGCGCCCGGGCGAGCTGACGCGCCGCTACATCGACGGCCAGCGCACCCGCTTCGTATCGCCGCTGGCGCTGTTCCTGTTCATGATGTTCTTCATGTTCTTCGTCTTCTCGCTGACCATGGGCACCAGCTCGGGCCCGACCACCGTCACCGATGGCAACGACGGCAAGGCGAAATTCGAGGAGAAGATGAATGACAAGATCGCCGACCAGAAAGCGTTGATCGCCGAATTTGAGGAGGAACTGAAGCAAGCCGCGCCGGGCTCGCCGCAAGAGGCGAAGTTCAAGCGCAAGCTGGCCGAGGCGCAGAAGAAGCTCGATGGCCTGCACAGTGCAATGTCGGCAGGCAAAGTTGCCATGTCCGGCACCACCAAGTTCACGGAGAGCTTGAAGCCCGATGCGAAGAAGGAGGCCGAGCCGCTCGACAACGCGAAGAAGGCGGAGGTGGCGGCCAATGCAGTCAAGGCGGCCACGACGCCAGGCCTGGTCGAAGAGATCCTGCGTGAAGCTGAACTCGAGGTCACGCCTGAATCAGGTAAGGTGGGAGAGAAGGGCACCACCTACTCCGATATCGCCTGGATCAACAAAGCCGTTAAGCACGCCGTCGAAAACCCGGAGCTCGCGAAATACAAGCTGAAGAACGCCGCCTACAAGTACTCCTTCCTGCTGGTGCCGATCTCCATGCCCTTCCTGTGGCTGATGTTCTTCTGGCGCCGCGGCATCAGCATGTATGACCATGCCGTGTTCTCGCTGTACTCGCTGTCGTTCATGTCGCTGCTGTTCACCGTGGTCGCGACCCTGAGCTATTTCGAGTTCGGCGGCTGGGCCGCCAGCCTGTTCGCCTTCGTACCGCCAGTGCATATGTTCCTGCAGCTGCGCGGCACCTACGCGCTGTCGCGTTTCGGCGCCTTCTGGCGCACCTGCATGCTGCTGATCATGTCCTTCATTGTACTGACCATGTACGCGCTGGTCGTGCTGGCCTTGTCGGCGACCTAAAAGGGGAGGCGTAGTGCTTGCGTTCCTGAGAAGGCTGTTTGCCAGCGTCGCAGTGCCTTCCAGGGGACGCAATCCAGCGGAACCGGCGACGCGGAGGACGATCGAAACGTCGCTGGCGGAGGAAGCGGCGCGGACGGCGCCTGCCTGGACTGACGCACGGGCGTTGGAGGAAGCCCTGCGCGACTACTCGGGGTACTTCCGTCAGGCTGCGGTAGAGCGGTGTGCTGAGCTGCGTCTGCCGCAATCTCTGACGTTGGCCGCAACGCGCCTGAACGACTGGGTGCCGCAGGTGCGCGAGGCGGCGCAGAATGCTGTGCTGGAACTGCTGCCTGAGGCTGGCAGGGATGCGCAACTCGCAACCTTGTATATGGTCGGAGAATTGCGTAATGCGGGCCGAGTCGACCATGAAGTGTGGATTGCGGAATTTGAAAGAAACTGGCTGTCCGCAGTTGGCGAACAGGCGCTTTGGCAGGGCTTGAGCAGTGGGTCGCGCAAGCAGGCGCGCGCCTGTTTTGAACTCCTGCGTAAGCAGCCGGGCGTACCGTTGACGCGATTGCTGACGCTCTGCGTAGCCTCTCGCGATGACATTCTGCTTGCCCTGCGCAGCGTCGAGATGGCGTATCAGCTCGATGCCGGACATGCGGCCACAGTCCTGAAGTCGGCCATGGCTTCGTGTTTCGGTTCGGTCCGACGCATTGCCCTGCAAAAGCTCTTGCAGGGTGCTGATGGGGCGCTCCTTGCACAGAAATACTTGTTTGATCCGCATGCCACAGTGAGGGGGCTTGCGATCGCCCGTCTACGTGGTGACGGGTTTGACGTGGCTGGCGCCTATCGCGGGGTTTTGCTTGATACGAGTACGCCCCCGCCCGGCAAGCGCATTGCGATATTGTCCCTGGCTGGACTGGACTGCAAGGACGATTTGGATCTGATTAAGGCATTTGCACGCAGCGAAGCGGTGCGCCTCCGAACAGCTGCATATGCGGCCTGGTTCAAACTGGCGGCAGGTGAGAAGGACGCGTTAGTGCTGCAGGCTCTCGCTGACGAATCGGTCTCGGTCCGCAAGTTTGCGCGTACCGCGATGGAGCGCCATGGTGCATATGTTGCGTTCTCAGATATTTACCGGCTTTTCGGCAAGAGCACAACTACGCTTGATTTGATGTCAGTAGCGCGAAGCCACAAGTGGAACTGGTTGGAAGCTATTGCGACTGTGGCGCGCGACTTGCCATCCGATTCGCCGCTGCGGGAGCGGCTGGCCGTAGAACTACGCAGCTGGATCTATAACGCCAAGTGGTCTCGTCATCGGCCTATCGGAAGGCAGGGCCACGATCTCGCGTGCCTGGCGACGCTTGCGGCACTCGAAAGTCTTATCGCCGATGAGACGGAGCAAGTTGCTCTGCTGCGGGATCAGGTCAAGTCCGCAGTTGAAACGCCGGCTTAATCGCGGCGCTTACGTTTCCGGAGGTAGAATGCCGTCGATTCTGATCCAGGAGCAATATGGACGTTGATGTACAAGTAATTCGCGCCAGTGCGGCTGGCGCCGAGCAGGCTGGTTTCCTGTTGCCCGCGCAGCGGGCGCTGATCCATGAACGGGGCTGGCTCAAGATGCTGGCACCGCGCGCCAGTGGCGGGGCGGAGCTGCCGCTGCCGCAAGCGGTGCGGCTGGAGGAAGCCATTGCGGAGGCGGATGGCAGCATGGGGTGGGTCGTGACGCTGTGTGCCGGCGCGGGCTGGTTTGCCGGCTTCCTGGCGCCGGATACGGCGCGTGCGATCATCGGCACGCCTGAGGTCTGCCTGGCGGGCAGCGGCGCGCCGACGGGGTTTGCCGATCGCGAGGGCGATGGTTACCGTATCACCGGACGTTGGGATATTGCGAGCGGTGCGCCAATGGCGACCCACTTTACCCTGAATGCCATCGTGCGCGAGGGCGGCCAGCCGCTGCCGGGCGCGGATGGTGCGCCGCAAGTGCGCGCCTTTGTGGTGCCTGCGGCGCAGGTGGTGGTGGAGCCGACCTGGCGCAGCTTCGGCATGCGGGGCACGGCGTCCCACAGCTATCGCATCGAAGGGGCCTGGGTGCCGGCCAGCCATGGGTTCACGATCGATCCGGCTTGCGCCAAGGCGCCGGGCGCCTTGTACCGCTTTCCGTTCATGCTGCTGGCGTGGGTGACGCTAGCGGCCAACCTGTCCGGCATGGCGCGGCATTTCCTGGCGCTGGCCGGGGAGATCGTGGCCGCGCGGCGCCAGCCGCCGGCCACGTCGCAGGACGCGCTGGCGCGGGCGGGCATGGCGCTGGAAGGTGCACGCGAGCGCATGTACGCTCTGCTGGAGCAGGCCTGGGCGCAGGCTGCGGGCGAGGATGCGGGCGAGGGCGCGGGCGAGGGCGCGGCGGGCGGCATGGAGGACGCGGCGCTGGATGCCCGCCTGCGCGAAGCGTCGCAGGCGCTGGTGGCGGCGGCGCGGCGCGCGGTGGGGGATATCTATCCTTACTGCGGCCTGCGTGCGGCGCAGGAGGATTCCGATATCAACCGTGTCTGGCGCGATTTCCATACCGCCAGCCAGCATGCCTTGTTTACCCCATGATTGAATTCCTGTTCGAAGTGGTCGGCGAGTTCCTGCTGCAGATGGTGCTGGAGGCGCTGGCCGAGCTGGGCCTGCATTCGCTGGGTGAGCCGTTCCGCAAGCGCCCCAATCCCTGGATGGCCGGCTTTGGCTACGCCATCTTCGGCGCGGTGGCCGGCGGCATCACGCTCTGGCTGCTGCCGGACCATCTGGTGCGCAATGAAGTCCTGCGCAAGTTTAACCTGCTGCTGACGCCTTTGGCGGCGGGCGGCATGATGTGCCTGATGGGTGCCTGGCGCGCGCGGCGCGGCGACGCGCTGTTGCGCATCGACCGCTTCGCGTACGGCTATGTATTCGCGCTTTCGCTGGCGCTGGTCCGTTTTGTTTTTGCACATTGAAGGAGGCCAGTGATGGCATGGCTGGTTTTTAAGTACCTGGTGACGGCTGGCGTGGTGGTGGCGGTGTCGGAACTGGCGAAACGCAGCGACCGGATTGGCGGGCTGGTCGCGGCGCTGCCGATGGTCACCGTCCTGGCCTTGATCTGGCTGTATGTCGAGCAGCAGCCGCAGGAGAAAATTGCCAACCACGCCTGGTACACCTTCTGGTACGTGGTGCCGACGCTGCCGATGTTCCTGGCCTTTCCCTGGCTGCTGCCGCGCCTTGGCTTCTGGCCGACGCTGGGCGCCTGCGTGGTGCTGACGGTGGTCTGCTTCGCGGTGTTCGCCGCGGGTGTGCGGCGTTTCGGCATCGAGCTGCTTTAACCGACCAGGCGCGTCGTGTAGCTGTCTTGTACCAGGCCGCCCGGCAGCTGGCGCGTGCCGGTATGGCGCAGGGGGATGTCATGGCCGGTGTGGCCGAACAGGGGAATGCCGCGTCCCAGCAGGACCGGGATGGTGGTGATGGTCAGCTCGTCCACCAGGTCCTCGCGCAGGAAGCTTTGCACCGTCTGGCCGCCGTCCACGTACAGCCCCTGGCAGTCGCTGGCTGCCAGCGCATCGTAGAGTGCGCGCACCGGGCCGGGGTGCAACGTGACCTTGCCGGCCAGCGTGACTGGCACTTCGTCCAGCATGCGGCTCAACACCACTACGCGCTTGCCTTCGTAAGGCCAGTCGTCGAAGCCCAGCACGGTTTCGAAGGTGTAGCGCCCCATGACGATCACGTCGATGCCGGCCATGAAGGCGTCGTAGCCGGTGTCGCTGTCGACCGGCGTGCGCGACATCAGCCAGTCGAGGTTGCCGTCCTCGCGCGCGATGAAGCCATCCAGGCTGCTGGCGATAAAGACTGACGTTTTCACAACGATTCGACCCGGTTGCGGCCGCAAGCTTTGGCCTGGTAGAGGGCGCGGTCGGCGGCGTTGATCAGGTCGTACACCTCGCCGGCGTGGCCGGCGTCGGTGCTGGCGACGCCGATGCTGATGGTGACGATGCGCTCGTCGGTGCGCGAGGCCTGGTGCGGGATGCGCAGGTCGCGCACCTTGCGGCACATGGCGTTGGCCATCATCACCGCGGCGTCGCCGGGGGTGTCGGGCAGGATCACGGCAAACTCCTCGCCGCCGTAGCGCGCGAACAGGTCGGCCGGGCGCTGCTGCATGGTGGACAGGGCGGAGGCCACCGCCTCCAGGCAGGCGTCGCCCTGCTGGTGGCCGTAGTGGTCGTTATAGGCTTTGAAGAAATCGATATCGAGCATCATCAGCGAGAGCGAGGTGCCCATGCGCCGCGCGCGCCGCGTTTCGCGGTCGATCGCCATGTCGAAGTGGCGCCGGTTGGCGACGCCGGTCAGGTCGTCCAGCAGGGTTTGCGAACGCAGCGCCATGGCCTGTTCGCGCAGCAGGCTTTCGCGCTGCACGGCGGCGCTGACATCGCTCACCTGGATCAGGCAATAGCGCTCGCCGTTGGCCAGGTTGAGCGGCGTGACCGTGATTTGCTGCTGCATGCGCACGCCTTTCTCGGCGGCGGCCTTGTTGCTGTACAGCGGCAGCGGCCAGCGGTTCAGGGTCTGCGACAGCAGCGCCGGCATATTGTTGTTCAGCGCCTGGCCGATGGCGGTGTCGAGGCGCTTGTCGCGCTGCTCGGGGAACAGGTCGAAAAAATTGCGCTCCAGCGTTTCGGCGCTCAGGACGCCCGAGTGCTGGCTCATCCAGCGGTTCCACAGCACGATGCAATGGTTGGCATCCAGCACCAGCGCGCCGACGTCGATGCAGTCGATGACGCCTTGCAGCAGCGGCACGGATTCGACCGAGCACCTCATGGCAGCTCTCCGCCGACCGTGCGCTCCAGGAAGGCGGCCACGTGCTGCTTCAAGTCCTGCAGGGCCGTCATGTCCATGATGAAGGCGACGTCGCCGGTGATCTGGCGCCGTTCAATGGTGAATTCGATGTGCAGCATCAGCACGGCGGTTTCGCCGCTGCCGGCCTGCACCAGGAGGTCTTCGCTGTAGCCGACGTGGTAGGCGGGCAGCGAGCCCTGCAGTTCGCGCCCCAGCAGGTCGGCCAGCGCGCCGACGCAGCTGTTGAGCAGGATGTTGCCGATCTCGCTCATGGCTTCCTGTTCCATGGCCGACAGTTCCGTCAGCGGCATGGATTCGCCCACCATCAGGCGCACGATTTCCTGGCTTTTCTCCTCCGGGAACATGAGGATGGCTTCGGTCTCGAAGGCGCCGCTGTAGTGCTGGCTGATGCCGCACAGGCGGCCGTTGCCGGTGCTGCGGCTGGCCAGCAGTTTGGCCGCCGCCGCGCGCGTCAGGAAGCTGATCGCCGGCACCGACATGGCGACCGTTTCGTTGACGATCTCGCTCATGGCCGAGGCCGCCTGGCCCACGCCAATATTGAACAGCTCGACGAGGGCGTCGTGCTCGAGGTCGGTCAGCCTGACCATATCAGGCTTCCAGCGGGGCGATCAGTTGCGCGATGCGTTCGGCGGTGATGGGCTTCTCCATGAAGCCGACGCCGAGCGCTTCCGCCCGCTGCCGCGTGGCGGCCTGGACATTGGCGGTCAGGAGGGAAATGTGGGCGTTGGGCAGCATGACGCGCAGGGCGGCGGCGGCGTCGACCCCGCTCATGCCGGGCATATTCACGTCCAGCAGCACCAGGTCGGGCTGCAAGCCCTCGGCCTTGGCCAGCGCTTCGTCGCCGTTGGCGGCTTCTTCCACCACCCAGTCGGCATGGCGCACCTGGATGTGCTGGCGGGTCAGCATGCGCGACACGCGGCTGTCGTCCACAATAAGTACGGTACTTGGCTTCATCGCTGGTTTTCCCGGGTGAGTGTGGCAGTTCGGATAAAATACGCCATCTTTTCCATCCGCTTCCTTGAATCCATTGTAACTATGACGCAAGACAAATTGAAACAGGCTGTTGCTATTTCCGCTATCGAATATGTGATCGATGGCGAAATCATCGGCGTTGGTACCGGTTCCACCGCGAACTTCTTCATTGATGAATTAGGCAAGATCAAGCACCGTATCAAGGGTGCCGTTGCCTCGTCGGAAGCGACGGCGGCACGCCTGGCCGGCCACGGCATTCCTGTGTTCGATCTTAACGAGGTTTCGGAGATCGCGGTGTACATTGATGGCGCCGATGAGATCAACGCGGCCGGCCATATGATCAAAGGCGGCGGCGCAGCCCTGACCCGCGAGAAGATCGTCGCTTCGGTCTCGAAGCAGTTCGTCTGCATCGCCGATGGTTCCAAGCTGGTAGAGACCCTGGGCAAGTTCCCGCTGCCGGTCGAGGTGCTGCCGATGGCGCGCAACGCCGTGATGCGCCAGCTGGCAGCCCTGGGCGGCCAGCCGAAAGTGCGCACCAAGGCCGGTTTGGACGAGGCCTTCGTGACCGACAACGGCGGCAACATCATCGACGTGGCCGGCCTGGCGATCACCGATCCGGTGGCGCTGGAAAGCCAGATCAACCAGATCGTCGGTGTGGTGGCGGTGGGCCTGTTCGCGGCCCGTGGCGCCAACGTCTGCCTGCTGGGCACGCCGGACGGTGTGCGCACCATCAAATACTGATTTTTTCCTCGCCTAGAGAAAGCCCATGAAACGACTGTCCCTGCTGTTGCTTGCTGCTGGTTTGTTGAGTGCCTGTTCCTACATCCCCTTCCTGAAAAAAGACGACGCCGTGGCCCAGGCCCCGGTGAAGCGCAAGCCGGTCCAGTCGGCCGCTGCCAACCCGGTCATGGCGAACGGTGTGGAAGTGCAGAAAGTGGAGTTCCGCCCAGGGGTTTCATCGGTGACGGTGGAAAACCTGGCGAAAGCCGAGCAATGCCGCGGCGGGCAGGGGGCGGGGCTGGTGACGGAGCCGGGTCCGGTCGAGGTATACCGGATGGCCTGCGACAACGGGAAGGTATTTTTGGCGCGCTGCGAGCTGCGCCAGTGCAAGCCGATGCAGCCGGCAGTCGCCAGCCGCTGACAATCAATTAAATGGGGACGTACCCCATTTAATCAGGCCGAAGGCGGCACGTAGCCGGCCGCCTGGTCTGCGCCTTCGCCGAAGAAGTGCTTCTCCATCTGCGCCGCCAGGTATTTGCGCGCGCGCACGTCCGCCAGGTTCAGGCGGTTCTCATTGACCAGCATGGTCTGGTGCTTGATCCAGGCAGCCCAGGCTTCCTTGGACACCGATTCATAAATGCGCTTGCCCAGCTCGCCCGGATACGGCGGGAAGTCCAGGCCTTCGGCTTCCTTGTTCAGTTTGATGCAGTGGACGGTACGGGCCATCTTGGGTACTCCTCAAAAAGTCGATTATAAGGTCTTGATCAACACTTGCGACTTGCGCTGCCAGTTGTAGAGGCGCTGGCGGTCTTTTGGCAGGGCGTCGACAGTGGCGGGCACGAAGCCGCGTTTGATGAACCAGTGCGCGGTGCGGGTGGTCAGCACGAACAGCTTGCTGATGCCCTGCGCCCGCGCGCGGTTTTCCATATGCTTCAGGATGCGTTCGCCGTCACCCTGGGCTTGCACATCGGGGTTGACGGTCAGGCATGCCATTTCGGCCATTTTTTCTTCCGGGAAGACGTACAGCGCGGCACAGCCAAAGATCACGCCGTCGTGCTCGATGACCGAGAACATCTCGATTTCGCGCTCGATCAGCTCGCGGCCGCGCTTGACCAGCGTGCCGTCGGCTTCCAGCGGTTCGATCAGCTTGATGATGCCGCCCACGTCTTCGATGGTGGCCGGGCGCAGCGACTCCAGGTTCTCGTGCGAGATCATGGTGCCGACGCCATCGTGGGTGAACAGCTCGAGCAGGGCCGAGCCGTCCATCGCGAACGGCACGATGTGCGAACGCTCGACGCCGTTGTTGCAGGCCTTGACGCAGTGCTTCAGGTAGTAGGCGGTGTTATCCGGCAGGAAGCCGGCTTGCAGCACGGCTTCCGCCTGGTGCGAGGACAGCTCGCGGATTTCCACGCCGGCGGCGTCGGTCATCATCTCGGTTTCGGTGATGAACACCAGCTTGTCGGCGTGCAGCGCGATGGCGGCGGTGCAGGCCACGTCTTCCATGGTCAGGTTGAAGGTCTCGCCGGTTGGCGAGAAGCCCAGCGGCGACAGCAGCACCACGCCGTCCGAACCCATGATGGAATGAATGGTTTCGGCATCCACCTTACGGGTCACGCCGGTCAGCTCGAAATCGACGCCGTCGATCACGCCCAGCGGGCGGGCGGTGATGAAGTTGCCGGAAATGATACGGATGGCGGCGTGCGACATCGGGGTATTCGGCAAGCCCTGGCTGAACGCGGCCTCGATATCGAGGCGCAGTTCGCCGGCGGCCTCCTTGGCGCATTCCATGGCGGCGGTATCGGTGACGCGGATGCCATTATGGAAACGGCCCTCCACGTTCCGCAGGGCCAGCTGCTCGGCGACCTGGGGGCGCGAGCCATAGACCACGGTGACGTTGATGTCCAGCGCATGCAGCAGCGACAGGTCGTGCGCCAGCACCGGCAGGGCGCCGGCGGCTACCAGTTCACCGGGGAAGGCGACCACGAAGGTCTTGCCGCGGAAGGCGTGGACGTAAGGCGCTACGGAGCGCAGCCAGGAGACGAATTGGATAGGGTTTTCCATTATCCGCGCATTATAATGCGCTGCGCGGTTTTCGCGCCCAAACTAGTGTAAAAAACGATGTCTGAAGCAAGCAAGAAGAATCCTCCCCAGCAACCCGGCGCCCCGCGCGCGCAAGGCGAAGCGCGCCGCCCGGCCGGCCAGCCCGGCCAGCAAGCCCGCCGCGCCCCGGCGCCAGGCGGCGCGCGCACGCCCGGTGACGCCGCCGGCGCGGTGCGCCGTGAAGCGCGCCAGCCGCAAGGCGAGGGGCAGCCGGCGGACGGCCGCCGTGACGGCGCGCGCCAGCCGCGCGGGCCGGGTGAAGGCGTGGCGGGCGGCGACGCGCGCGCAGCCGGCCGTAGCGAGCGCCGCGAGCGCGAGACGCCGGAGCAGCGCGCCGCCCGCGAGGCCGCCGCCGCTTTCCGCAACCCGCTGCCGCCGATCACCTTCCCGGAAGACTTGCCCGTCTCGGGCCGCCGCCAGGAAATCGCGGAAGCCTTGCGCAAGCACCAGGTGGTGATCGTTTCCGGCGAAACCGGTTCCGGCAAGACCACCCAGCTGCCGAAGATCTGCCTTGAGCTGGGACGCGGCCAGAAAGGCCTGATCGGCCACACCCAGCCGCGCAGGATCGCCGCATCCTCCACCGCCAAGCGTATCGCGGTGGAGCTGGGCACCCCGCTGGGCGAGAACGTCGGCTACAAGGTCCGTTTCAACGACACCCTGAGCAAGGGCGCCTCGGTCAAGCTGATGACCGACGGTATCCTGCTGGCCGAAACCCAGACCGACCCGCTGCTCAAAGGCTACGACACGATCATCATCGACGAAGCCCACGAACGCAGCCTGAACATCGACTTCCTGCTTGGCTACCTGAAGCAGATCCTGCCGCGCCGCCCGGACCTGAAGGTGATCATCACCTCCGCCACCATTGATGCCGAACGCTTCGCCCGCCATTTCACGCAGGAAGGCAAGCCGCCGGTGCCGGTGATCGAGGTCTCCGGCCGCCTATATGCGGTGGAAGTGCGCTACCGCCCGGTCGAGCGCGAACAGGTCGCGGTCCCCGGCGCGCAGCAAGGCGCGGACGCCAAGGGCGCGCGCACCGCCGCCGCCCGCGAAAAGCGCGATTTGATGGACGCCATCGTCGACGGCGTCGATGAGGTCTGCCGCATCGGCAGCGGCGACGTGCTGGTGTTCCTGCCCGGCGAACGCGAAATCCGCGACGCCGCCGAAGCGCTGCGCAAGCACCACCCGCCGCACGTGGAAATCTTGCCCCTGTTCGCCCGCCTCTCGGTGGAGGAGCAGGACCGCGTGTTCCGCACCACCAACGCGCGCCGCATCGTGCTGGCCACCAACGTGGCGGAAACCTCGCTGACCGTGCCCGGCATCCGCTACGTGGTGGACGCCGGCCTGGCGCGCGTCAAGCGCTACAGCTACCGCAACAAGGTGGAGCAACTGCAGATCGAGCCGGTGGCGCAATCGGCCGCCAACCAGCGCGCCGGCCGTTGCGGCCGTGTGGCCGACGGCGTCTGCATCCGCCTGTACGACGAGCAGGACTTCCTGCAGCGCCCCAAGTTCACCGACCCGGAAATCCTGCGTTCTTCGCTGGCCTCGGTCATCCTGCGCATGAAGTCCCTGCACCTGACGGACGTGGAGAGCTTCCCCTTCATCGAGCCGCCGCTGGGCCGCGCCATCGCCGACGGCTACCAGCTGCTGCAGGAGCTGGGCGCGGTCGACGACGAAAACGCGCTGACCCCGCTGGGCCGCAAGCTGGCCAAGCTGCCGCTCGACCCGCGCGTGGGCCGCATGATCCTGGCGGCGCAGGAGTACCACTGCCTGACCGAGGTGCTGATCGTCGCGTCCGCGCTGTCGGTGCAGGACCCGCGCGACCGTCCGGTGGAGCACCAGCAGGCGGCCGACGAGGCGCACAAGAAATTCGCCGACGAGAAGTCGGAGTTCCTCAGCTACCTGAAGATCTGGAAGTGGTTCGAAAACGCCATCGAGCACAAGAAGTCCAACCGCCAGCTGATGGACAGCTGCCGCGCCACCTTCCTGAACCAGCTGCGCCTGCGCGAATGGCGCGACGTGCACTCGCAACTGCTCACCATCGTGAAAGAGCAGGGCTGGCGCACCAACGAGCTGCCGGCCACCTACGACCAGCTGCATATGGCCTTGCTGACCGGCCTGCTGGGCAATATCGGCTTCAAGGGTGAGGATGAGCCGGGCGGCGCCTACCTCGGCGCGCGCGGCATCAAGTTCCATATCTGGCCCGGCTCGCACCTGTCGAAGAAACCGGGCAAGTGGATCGTCTCCGCCGAACTGGTGGAAACCACCCGCCTGTACGCGCGCTGCGTGGCGCGCATCGAGCCGGAGTGGATCGAGAAGATCGGCGGCCACCTGCTGAAGAAGTCCTGGGGCGAACCGCGCTGGGAGAAGCGCCCGGCGCAGGTCACCGCCTCCGAGCGCGCCACCCTGTACGGCCTGGTCGTATACAGCCAGCGCCGCATCAATTATGGCCAGAAGAACCCGGTGGAAGCGCGCGAGATCTTCATCCGCGACGCGCTGGTGGGCGGCGACTACGATACGCGCGCCCCGTTCTTCGCCCACAACCACAAGCTGGTGCGCGAGATTGAGAACCTCGAACACAAGTCGCGCCGCCAGGACGTGCTGGTGGACGAGCAGCTGATCGAAGCCTTCTACGATAAGGAAATCCCGGCCGACGTGGTGAACGGCGCCGGCTTCGAGAAGTGGTACAAGGATGCGTCGCACGACAATCCGAAGCTGCTGTTCCTGGTGCGCGACGACCTGATGCGCCACGAGGCGGCCGGCATTACCACCGACCTGTTCCCGAAGAAGATGATGGCGGCCGGCATGGAGATGCAGCTGTCCTACCACTTCGAGCCGGGCACGCCGCGCGACGGCGTCACCCTGACGGTGCCGCTGTATGCGCTGAACCAGCTCTCGCGCGAGCGCTGCGAATGGCTGGTGCCTGGCATGCTGAAGGAGAAGGTGCACCTGCTGCTCAAGACCCTGCCGCAGAAGCAGCGCCGCCATATGGTGCCGCTGCCGGACTACGCCGCCAAATTCTGCGAGCGCACCGAGTTCGGGCGCGGCGACCTGGTCGACGCCATCATCGCCGACATCCGCAAGCAGATCACGATCAGTGTGCTGACCTCCGACTTCAAGCCGGAGCAGCTGCCGGCGCACCACTTCATGAATTTCAAGGTAGTGGACGAGCATGGCCGCCAGCTTGACATGGGGCGCAACCTGGCCACCCTGCAGGCGGAGTACGGCCTGCAGGCGCGCCAGAGCTTCCAGCGCATGGCCGAAGGCGGCAACACGCCAGCCTCCGCCGCGCAACTGGCGCAGCTGGCGGGCGGCGGCATCGGCGGCGGGACTGGCGCTGGCGCGGCCAAGCCCAAGCACGGCGGCATCGCCGCCGACGCCGCGCGCGGCGCCGGCAAGGCGCCGGCCGCGCCAGCCGCTGCGTCAGCAGCAGGCGGCGCGAGCGCTTCGCAGCACACCAACATCACCACCTGGAGCTTTGGCGAGTTGCCCGAGCTGCTGGAAATCACGCAGGGCAAGCTTAGCCTGATCGGCTTCCCGGCGCTGGTGGACAAGGGCACGCACTGCGACCTGGAAGTGTTCGACGACCCCAACGTGGCCGCGCGCACCCACCGCATCGGCCTGCGCCGCCTGTTCATGCTGCAGATGCGCGACCAGATCAAGTTCGTCGAGAAGTCGATCCCCAACCTGCAGCAGATGGGCATGCAGTTCATGTCCATGGGCACGCAGGAAGAGCTGCGCGACCAGATCATCGCCAAGGCGATCGACATCGCCTGCCTGCAGGACCCGCTGCCGCTGGATGAGGCCAGCTTCATCAAGCGCAAGGACGAAGGCAAATCGCGCATCGTGCTGCTGGTGAACGAGATCGCGCGCCTGGTTTCGCAGGTGCTGACCGAATACCACGGCCTGCCCAAGCGCCTGCAAGGCATCAACCAGCAGGTGGCGCAGGACATGCAGCAGCAGCTGCAAGGCCTGGTGCACAAGCGCTTCCTGATCGAGAACGAGTTCTCGCAGCTGTCGCACTTCCCGCGCTACCTGAAGGCGATGAACGTGCGCCTGGAAAAGCTGCGCGCCGACGCCGCGCGCGACGCCAAGGCCATGTCCGAATGGAACCAGGCCGCCGCGCCTTACCAGCGTCTGATGCGCGACAAATCCGCCGGCAAGAACACCGACCCGAAACTGGTCGAATACCGCTGGATGCTGGAAGAGCTGCGCGTCTCGCTGTTCGCGCAGGAGCTGCGCACGCCGATGCCGGTCTCGGTCAAGCGCCTGATGAAGGTGTGGGAATCGATGCAGCGCTAAAGCGCTTGCGGTAGTCGCCCGGGCTGGTGCCCAGGCGGCGCAGGAAGACGCGGCGCAGGTTCTGCTCGCTGCCATGGCCGGTGGCCGCCGCAATCGCCTTCAGCGGCAGGGCCGAGTCTTCCAGGGCGCGCCGCGCCGCCTCCAGCCGCATGGTCTCCACCATGGCGGCCGGGGTGCTGCCGGTCTGCGCCACGTAGGCCCGCGCGAAAGTGCGGGCCCCCATGCCGGCCTGCTCGGCCAGGCGCTCCACGCGCAGGTCGCCGTTCAGGTTGGCCGCCATCCAGGCGTGCAGTTCGGCGAAGCGGCCGCCCTCGCGCGCCTGCGCCGACAGCGGCGCGCTGAACTGCGATTGCCCGCCGGAGCGCTTCATGAACACCACCATCTGGCGCGCGGTTTCGATCGCGACGCGGTGGCCGTAATCTTCCTCGATCAGGGCCAGGGCCAGGTCGATGCCGGCGCTGACGCCGGCGGACGACCATATCTGCCCGTCGCGCACATAGATCTTGTCGCCATCCACCTGCACCTTGGGATGCAGTCGCTGCAGGCGTTCCACCCATTCCCAGTGCGTTGCGGTGCGCCGTCCGTCCAGCAGGCCGGTGGCGGCCAGCATGAAGGCGCCGGTGCAGACGGAGGCCAGGCGCCGCACCTGCGGCGCGCGCCGGCTGATCCAGTCCACCAGCGGCGGCGCTGCGAAGTAGGCGTCGCCGGCGCAGCCGCCCGGCACCAGCACGGTGTCGATTGCCACGCCTTCCAGCGATGCCAGCGGCACGGTCATCACGGCCAGGCCTGAGCTGCTGGCCACCAGGCCGCCAGCGGCGGAAGCGACTATGGTTTCGTACAGCGCCGGCCCGCCGGCCGAATGGCGGCGGGCGGCGCTGGCAAAGGCCTGCAGGGGACCGGTCAGGTCCAGCAGGTTCATGTCCTGGTAGGCGAGGAGGACGATGCGGCAGGGGCGGCAGGGTCGGGTGGGCGGCATGCCGCCATTTTACTGCGGCGGATAGCCGGGGTACTCGAATTCCAGCGCCACGCGCTGGGCGGTGCGGGCGCCGTAGGTGGCGGCGATGCGGGCCAGGGCCTGGTCCAGCGTGTGGTCCAGTCCCGGCAGCATGGCGGCCGGGGCGTCGGCGCTGCCCGCCACCCGGTCCGGCAGCACCTTCAGGCCATGGCGGCTGGCCAGCGGGGCGGCGCTGTCGGCCACGGCCAGCACCTGGCTGCGGTGGGTGCGGGTGTAGGCGTCGCTGGTGTAGGCCAGCGCGATTTCATCAAAGCCGGCCGCCAGCGGCAAGCCGACCGGTTGCACCGTGTAGAACCAGCGGTCGGTGTAATGCGTCAGCCACACGTTCAGGTTGCGCCCGAACTGGGGCGCGTAGCTGCCGCTATCGTGCTTGCTGCTCCAGTCTTGCACGCCCACGCCGGCAGCCACGGCGGCCGCCTTGTCGCGGCCGGCGATGGCTTCCACCAGGGCCAGCGAGAGCGGCATGGCGGCGCTGATGCCGGCGCTCGACACTACCTTGCCGTCGGCCACATAGCGCACATTGGACAGCCATTCGGTGTCGCGGAAATTCTCCTTGCGGTAGTCGTGCGTCGCCCAATGCGCCGTGGCGCGCCGTCCTTTCAGCAGGCCGCTGTGGGCCAGCACCAGCGCACCGTCGCAGATGCTGACGATGGTGGCGCCTTTGCCCGCCTGCGCCTGCAGCCAGGCCAGGGTCGGCGCGTGCTGCGCGCGCCGCATGGCGGGCACGATCACATAGTCGGCACCTTCCGGAAAGCGCTGGTCGAAGGCGGCGGCATCCAGGTCGGCCTGCACGCGCAGGCCGGTATTCATGGTGATGGTGTTGCCTTCGGTGGCGACCGCCAGCACCTGGGCCGCGGCGGCGCGCTGCAGGACGCCATAGGGCAGGAGAAAGTCGGTGATCTCGGTCGACACGCCGTCACCGAGGACTGCGACCAGCGGGCGTTCATGCCCGGGGCGCGGCTGGTAGCCGGGGAGTTCGCCCGCATGGGCGCAGGCCAGGAAAAACAGGAGGAGGGAAATCAGTGTACGCATGGCAGTTCGGCTGGTTGAAAAACCAGCCGATTGTCTGCCTTATGTGCGCTGCGGGCCTGACAGAAAACCGTCAATTCCTGCCAATCAGTAATTACCTTTGTCGCCGCCGATGCTGCCGCTGGAGCCGCCGCTATAGCTGCTGCCGGAAGTCGAGCCGCTTTGCATGGTGCTGGTGCCGGAACCCATCACGCTGCCGGTCGAGGTGCGCATGCCGGCCTGGGTGGTGCCGTAGAAGTTGTGGATCTGGGTGCCGAACTCCGGATCGGCCATGTCGGGCCAGCGGTCCTTGTCGAAGCCGGGCGCGTTTTCAAGCTTTTCCTTGCTGCAGTCCAGCACGAAGCGCTTGTTCACAGTGTCCAGCTGCAAGGCTTGCCATGGCACGGCAAACAGCTTGTCGCCCAGGCCCAGCACGCCGCCAAAGGACAGCACGGCATAGGCGATCTGGCCGGTCTGCATGTCGAGCATGATTTCCTTGATGTCGCCCAGGTCCTCTTCCTGGCGGTTGTAGACGTCTTCACCCATCAGGGTGTCAGCGCCCATCAGGCGTGGGCCAGGGCCATCGTTATCGTCACGGTCGCGATAGATGCCGAATTTGTCGCGGTCTAGGTAGCTCATTCTGCCTCTCCTCATTGTGTGAACGGGTGAGAGGCAGGATAGCCCAAGCCGCAAACGCAAGGCGCGCGCTACAAGAAGAACGCCAGCGCCGCGACAGCCGTTGGTGCCAGCGCGCCGGCCAGCAGGCCGAGTGCGCCGATCGATTCATCGCGGAAACCCTTGCGCAGCAAGGCGACGCCAGCCGGATTGGGGGCGTTGGCAATCACGGTCAGGCCACCGCCGGCCACGGCGCCGGCCACCAGCATGTATTGCGCTTGCGGTGAGATGCCGTCGATCAGCGAACCGAGATAGGTGAGGGCGGCGTTGTCGGTGATCGCCGTCAGGCCGAGCGCGCCGAAGAAGAGCGCCAGTGGCTGCAAGCCCTCGACAATCGGTTGCAGCCACCATTGCTGCATGCTGCCCAGCACCACCAGGCCGGCCAGGAAGAAACCCACCAGCAAGGCTTCTTTCAGGATCAGCGGCGACTGGTGCTGCGGATAGGCGCTGGTGAAGCCCAAGAAGAACAGGAACAGGCCGAGGAACAGCACCGGATGGTGCGCCAGCACCACCACCGCGGCCAGGAAGGCGAGGTGGATCAAGCTGGTGCCGAGCGGCGCGCGCGCGCCGGCCGCAGGTGCGTTGCCGCCGGCGCCCTGGCGCAGATGGGCGCGCAGCAGCCAGGTGACGGCAGTGGCATTGACCAGCACCGCGAGCGTCGCCTTCCAGCCGAAGTTGGCGGCCATGAAGGCGCTGTCCCATTGCCAGGTGGCGGCCACCATCAGCACTGGCGGCGCGGCGTAGGCGGTCAGCGTGCCGCCGATCGACACGTTGACGAACAAGACGCCAAGCGCGGCGTACTTCTGCCATTCCGGCACACCGTCGCGGAAGATCTGCGGCGCCAGCATCAGCGCGGCCAGCGTCATGGCTGCCGGCTCGGTGATCAGCGAACCGGCCAGCGGCACTAGCGCCAGGCCGAGCCAGGCCTGCAGCAGCGGGCGTCCACCCGCCAGCAGGTCCACCAGGCGCTGCACGAAATCGAGCACCGGGCGCGACGCCGCCACCACCATCACCACGAACACGAACAGCGGCTCGGTGTATTGCTGCGTTTCCGCGTAGGCGATGGCGTTCTGCGGCCCCGCCACGAAGGCCATCACCACCAGCAGCACCATGGCCCAGAAGCCGAATACCACCTCCACCTCGCCCAGCAGGTGCAGCAGGCCGCCGTGGCGCGGGAAGCGGTGCGACAGGCGTTCGAATGATTTGGCACTGAAGGTGTGGAGCAGGGCGAGGGCAAACAGGATGGCACCGATATATTGCATGACTGGCAGGATGTAAGTGGACAACATTGCCGATTCTATCAGCGCCTCCGCCATCTGCCTTATCTTTGCGTAATTCGACAGCGGAGGCGCGCCGGCGGAGCTAGAGTCGCCCCATGCCCACCCGCCCCCGCGACCGCTACGACACGCCCTGGAAGCGCGCCTTGCAGCGCTACCTGCCGGATTTCATGGCCTTCTTTTTCCCGGCCCAGTGGCGGGAGATCGCGCACCTGCGTCCGCGCCCTTTGCGCGACAAGGAGGCGGCCCGGCTGGGCAGCGGTGGCCGCCCGCATACTTTAATCGCCGATATGCTGGCCAGCGCCATCCTGCACGATGGCCGCGAAGTGCTGCTGCATATCGAAGTGCAATCCCAGCGCGACCCCGAGCTGGCCTCGCGCATACTGGACTACAAACAGACGTTGTCCAAGCTGCACGGTTTGCCGGTTGTCAGCCTTGTCGTGCTGGCCGACGCGGGCAAGCGCTGGCGAGCTTACTTCTTGCAGGAAAACATTCTCGGCATGGCGCTGGGCTTTTGCTTTCCGGTGGCGAGGATCGCCGATTATGCCGACCTGGTGGATGAACTGCTGGTGGAGCGCAATGTGTTTGCCTTGGTCGCGGCGGCGCATCTCCTCGCCCAGCGGACCCATGGCGACCCGGAAGCGCGCTACGCCGCCAAGTGCCGGCTGCTTGATCTTCTGTACCAGCGCGGGTGGCGCAAGCGGCGTATCATCGATTTGTTCGTGATGGTGCATTGGCTGTTGCCCCTGCCCGACGAGCTTGAATTGCGTATGTGGCGCAGGATTGCCCGGTTTGAACGGAGGTTGAAAGTGATTTGGCTTGGACCTTTGGAAGAAATCTTCCTGGAGCGCGGCGAAAAACGCGGCGTGAAGAAAGGCTTGAAGCAAGGCCGCGAGGAAGGCCGGCGCGAAGGGGCGGCTCTCTTGCTTGAACGGCAACTGGCGAGCCGTTTTGGGCCGCCGTCGGCGACCACCCGCAAGCGCCTGCGGCGCGCCAGCGTCGAGCAGTTGGCGCAATGGAGCGAAGCGGTTTTGGATGCGCAGACGCTGAAACAGGTTTTCACCCCGCGTCCGTAGGATTATACTGTATGCATATACAGTATAATCCACCATGGCGCTTTTAGACCCCCAACCCCTGCATCCCGCCCTCTGGCTCGCCGCGCAACTGACGCGCGGTACGACGCCGTGCGTGGATACCGGCATCCCCGTCTTTTCCCGCCAGTTACCGGGCGGCGGCTGGCCCCAGGGCCAGCTGACCGAGCTGCTGCTGCCCCAGCCCGGCATCGGCGAGTTGCGCTTATTACAACCCCCACTGGCCGCCCAGAAGCTGCCGGTGGCGCTGGTGCAACCGCCGCTGTCGCCGCAACCGCTCGGCATGGAGTTGCCTCCGGAGCAACTGCTATGGATCCGCAATACCGGCAAGCCGGCCGACAGCCTGTGGGCGGCCGAGCAAATCCTGCGCAGCGGCAGCTGCGGCGCCGTGCTGCTGTGGCAGCAGCACATGCGCACCGAGGCGCTGCGCCGCCTGCACCTGGCGGCGCAATGCGGCGCCACCCTGTTCTTCCTGCTGCGCCCGCTGGCCGCGGCCCAGGATTCCTCCCCCGCGCCGCTGCGGCTGGCCTTGCGCCCGGCGCGCGGCGGCATCGAGATCGAATTCATCAAACGCCGGGGACCGCAGCGCGACACGCCGCTGTTCCTCCCATTAACCCCAACCTTGTTGCAACGCCATGCGTCTGTGGATCGGCCTGTACCTGACCCGGTTACCGCTCGAAGTATTCTGTCCGAACTGGTCGGATGACCAGTGCAGCGTGGTGCTGGAGCAGGAGGGCGTGCTGGCCGTTTCCCGGCGCGCCCACCAGATGGGCGTGCGCCCCGGCATGCGCCGCAGTGGCGCCCTGATGCTGGCGCCCGAGGCCCGGATGCACGAGCGTGCCCCGCAGCAAGAGCAGGCCGCCCTGCACGCGGTGGCCCTGGCCATGCTGCAATACACGCCGCAAGTCGCGCCGGGCGAGGGCGCCACCCTGCTGCTGGACGTGGGCGCCAGCCTGCGCCTGTTTGGCGGCATCCGCCGCCTGTGCCGCCTGGTGCGGGCCAGCCTGCAAAAGCTTGGCTTCAGCGGCGTGCTGGGCGTGGCGCCGACCGCGCGCGGCGCCTGGCTGCTGGCGTGCGCCGGCGGCGGCCGCACGCTCAAGCTGGAGAGCCTGCAGCGCGTGCTGCAGCGCCTGCCGGTCAGCCTGTTGCCGCCGCTGCAACGCCACCAGCGCTGGCTGGACGGCATCGGCTGCCTCAGCATCGGCGACCTGCTGCGCCTGCCGCGCCCCGGCCTGCAGCGCCGCTGCGGTGGCGAGGTGCTGGAGATGCTCGACGCGGCCCAGGGCCTGGCGCCGGAAATGCACCAATGGCTGGCCGCCCCGCCCAGCTTCCACGCCCGGCTGGAACTGTTCGGCCGCATCGAAAACACCGACCTGCTGCTGGCCGGCGCCTGCCGCCTGCTGCAGCAGATGAGCGGCTGGCTGTGCGCGCGCCAGTTCGCCGTCGTGCGCCTGCGCCTGCTGCTCGAACACGAACGCGGCCGCCAGGCCTGCCCGCCCACGCCGCTGGAGATCGTGCTGGCCGAAGCCACCTGGCGCGAAGAGCACATTGTGCGCCTGCTGAAAGAACGGCTGGCCAAGCTGGAGCTGCCGGCGCCGGCCATCGGCCTGGTGCTGGAGGCGCCCGAGGTCGAGCCCATGGCCCCGCTCAGCGACTCCCTGTTCCCGGAACCCGGGGGCAGCCCGCAGGACCGCCAGCGCCTGTTTGAAGTGCTGGTGGCACGCCTGGGCGCCGAAAATGTGCTGCAAGCCTATCCCAAGGCCGACTACCGGCCGGAAGTGGCCAACCGCTGGGTGCCGCTGCACGAGAAAGTGCGCCCGGCCGACGTCGCCGCCGAGCTGCCGCCGCGCAGCCTGCCGCGCCCGGCCTTCCTGCTGCCCAAGCCGATCCCGCTGCTGCTGCGCGACCACCGGCCTTACTACGGCTCGCGCCTGCGCATGGTCTCGGCCGCCGAGCGCATCGAGGCCGGCTGGTGGAGCCAGACCCAGAGCCGCGACTATTTCATTGCCGAGGGCGAGGACCATGCCTATTACTGGGTGTACCGCGAGCGCACGGCGGGCACCGAGGACATCCGCTGGTTCCTGCACGGAATGTTCGCTTGATTTCAGAACCAAATTTGATCTAGGGCAATTTTTAGAGGAGGGCCTCCAACTATAATTTTCTGATGCCAAATCAACTTTTCCTTCCCACCGCCGGCGAACGGGCCAAGCTGGCCGAGTCCGTGCTGGACAACCTGAAAGAGGTTGTCTTCCAGACCGACGCGTCCGGCCGCTGGACGTTCCTCAACCCGGCCTGGGAGGAGCTGACCGGCCACGCCGTGCAGGACAGCCTGGGCAAGCCCTTCCTCAATTTCCTGTGGCCGGAAGACCGCAAGCTGAACCAGCAGCGTTTCCTGCCCCTGCTCAAGCGCGAAATCGAGTACTGCCGGCATGAAATCCGCTACCTGCACCGCGACAACAGCTTCCGCTGGGTCGAAGTGTTCGCGCGCCTGACCATTGGTCCGGATGGCGCCGCCAGCGGCGCGTCCGGCACCCTGAGCGACATCACGGAACGCAAGCGCAACGAGGAAAAGCTGCGCTTTGCCGCCAGCGTCTTCCTGCATGCAGGCGAGGGCATCATGATCACGGCGGCCGACGCCACCATCATCGACGTCAACGGCGCGTTCGAGAAGATCACCGGCTATACGCGTGCCGAGGCGATTGGCCGCAACCCCAGCATGCTCAGTTCCGGCCGCCAGAACGCCGAGTTCTACGACTGCATGTGGGAGCGCCTGCACAAGGATAATTTCTGGCAGGGCGAGGTCTGGAACCGGCGCAAATCGGGCGAACTGTATGTGGAGCGCCTGACCATCACCGGCATCCGCAATGCGCGCGGCAAGGCGCTCAACTACGTCGGCATCTTTTCCGATATCACCAAGCAGACCTTGCAGGCGCAGCACCTGGACCGCATCGCCCATTACGACCCGCTGACCGGCCTGCCGAACCGGCGCCTGCTGGCGGACCGCCTGCAGCACGGCATGGCGCAGGCGCGCCGGCGCGGCAGCCGGCTGGTGGTGGCCTACCTGGACCTGGATGGCTTCAAGGCCATCAACGACGAGATGGGGCATGAATACGGCGACCAGCTGCTGGTGGCGCTCGGCTCGCGCATGACGCACGCCACGCGCGAATGCGACACCGTGTGCCGCCTGGGCGGCGACGAGTTCGTGGTGGTGCTGGACGACCTGCACAACGTGGTCGATTTCATGCCGATGGTGGTGCGCCTGCTGGAGGCGGTGGCGGCGCCGGTGGTGGTCGACCGCAAGGTGCTGCGCGTGACGGGCAGCATCGGCGTGGCGGTCTACCCGCAGGCGGTGGACATCGACGCCGACCAGCTGATGCGGCAGGCCGACCAGGCCATGTACCGCGCCAAGACGCTGGGGAAAAACCGCTACGCGCTGTTTGGCGAGGATCTGCAGCCGAGCGAGGCGCAGCTGAGCGGTCCGGTGGAAGAAATCGCGCGCGCCATCTCCAACCACGAATTCGTGCTGTACTACCAGCCGATCGTGAACCTGCAGAGCGGCGAGCTGAATTCGCTGGAGGCGCTGATCCGCTGGCAGCATCCGGTGCGCGGCCTGCTGCCGCCGGCCGAGTTCCTGCCGTTGATCGAGGGCCATCCGGTGGCCGCCTCGCTCGACAACTGGGTGCTGGACGAAGCCCTGCGCCAGCACCAGTGCTGGCTCGATGAGGGCCTGGACATCTCGGTCAGCGTGAACATGAGCAGCCCCAAACTGCAGGAGCATGATTTTGTCGAGCGCCTGCGCGCCAAGCTGCAGGCCAACCCGCGTGTGGCGCCCGGCCGCATCAAGCTGGAGGTGCTGGAAACCAGTGCGCTGGAGGATATCGGCCACGTCTCGCAGACCATCGCGGAATGCGCGGCGCTGGGCGTGCCGTTCGCGCTGGACGATTTCGGCACCGGCTACTCCTCCCTGCTGTACCTGAAGCAGTTGCCGGCCAAGCGCATCAAGATCGACCAGAGCTTCGTACGCGACATGCTGGTGGACTCGGACGACCTGGCCATCCTGGAGGGCGTGCTCGGCATGGCGGCCGCCTTCAAGCGCGAAGTCATTGCGGAAGGGGTGGAGAGCATCGAACACGCGCGCATGCTGGTACAGATGGGCTGCCTGATGGGGCAGGGCTATGGCATCGCCCGCCCCATGCCGCCGCAGCAGGTGGTCGCCTGGGCGGCCCAATGGCGTTTGCCGGAGGGCCTGGCCGGCTGCCGGGTACTGGGCCGCAACAGCGCGCAACTGCTGGTGGCCACGGTCGAGCACCAGGCCTGGATCAAGGCATTGCTGGGCTACGTGCGGCGGCGCGAGCCGCCGCCGCCCTCATTTATCGAGGAGCAGTGCCGGCTCGATATGTGGCTGGACGAGGCAGTGCACAGCCCGCAGGCGGGGGAGCTGGTGCAGATGGCCTACCGCCTGCACGAGGCGCAGCATGAGCTGGCGCGGCAGATGCTGGGGCACCTGGCGCATGGCGAGATGTCGGCGCTGTACGACGCGGCGGCCGACCTGGAGCGCATCGGCGAGCAGCTGCAGGTGGCGCTGAACCGATTGGTGGAGGGCGGGTAGGCGCGGCAAAAGCGGCGTATGATGGGGCGCAAAACAGAGGAGACGGCATATGTTCGCACAACGACTCGATTTCCCCGGCGCCGACGGCCAGATGCTGGCGGCGCGCCTCGATGCCCCGGACACGGCGCCGCGCGCCTACGCCTTGTTTGCCCACTGCTTTACCTGCGGCAAGGACGTGTTTGCGGCCAGCCGCATCGCGCAGGCGCTGACGGAGCACGGCATCGCCGTGCTGCGCTTCGATTTCACCGGGCTTGGCGCCAGCGAGGGCGATTTCGCCAACACCAATTTTTCATCCAATGTCGCGGACCTGCAGGCGGCGGCCGGCTTCCTGCGGCGCGAGTTCCAGGCGCCGCGCCTGCTGATCGGGCATAGCCTGGGCGGCGCCGCCACGCTGGCGCTGGCCGGCACCGTGCCGGAGGCGCAGGCGGTGGTGACCATCGCGGCGCCCAGCGACCCGGTGCACGTGGCCCACCTGTTCGGCGAACAGCTTGATGAGATTACCGCGCGCGGCGAAGCCGTGGTGCAGCTGGCCGGGCGGCCGTTCCGCATCAAGCGCCAGTTCCTGGAGGACGTGGCCGAGCACAGCCTGCGCAACAAGATCGCCGGCATGCGCAAGGCGCTGCTGGTGATGCATGCGCCGGGCGATACGACGGTCGGCATTAACAATGCGCTGGAGATTTTTACGGCGGCCAAGCATCCGAAGAGTTTCGTCTCGCTCGATACGGCGGACCACTTGCTGGCGCGGCGCGAGGATGCGGTGTATGCGGCGAACCTGATCGCCGCCTGGAGCGCGCGCTATCTCTAGCGCGCGCTTGGGGGCGGGGCTTACTGGCGCGGCGCCAGGATCGCTTCCAGGCGGTCCGGCGTGCCTTCGATGCGTTCCAGGCGCGGGTACTTCAGGCCTTCGTAGTATTCCAGCGCGATGGTGCGGTATTGCTGGCCGCGTTTCACCAGCAGCTCGATCGGCTTCTTGCTGGTCTTGGCTTCGGTGATGGCCTTGCGCAGCGTTTCCGCCTTGTAGGCGCGGCCGTTCACCGCCAGCAGGGTGGTGTTGCCCGACAGGCCGGCCTTGAAGCCCAGGCCTTCCCACTGGATGCCTTCAATCTTGCCTTCGCTGCCGACGTTAAAGCCGAGCGAGTAGGTGAAGTCGGCCGACTTGCTGCGCTCTTCGGACGCCTTCAGGTAGTCGGTCTGCTTCTCCGTGAACACCAGCTTGTAGCCGGCGCGGGTGATGCCGTCCAGCGGCACCGGGCCCAGTTCCTCGGTGCGGGTGCGCAGGAAGGTGGCCCAGTCGTGCGGCTGCACCGCGTTGAGCGTCTTCACCACGTCGTCGAAGGTGTAGTGCAGCGCTTCCACGCGGCCGTCCTCCACGCCGTAGAACTTGAGCGCGAAGTCGTCCAGCGAACGCTTGTCGCCCGACAGTTCGCGGATCTTGGTGTCCACGTCCAGCCAGATCAGCGAGCCTTCGGTGTAGTAGTCTTCGCTGCGCTGGTAGTTGGACCAGGGGATGGCGCGGCGCGCGTTGATGATCGGGTCATAGGTGGTGTCCTGCACCGAGCGCCATTCGCGGCCCTTCATGATGCTGTAGCGCGCGGCGGCCGAGGCGATGCTGTCCTTGATGCTGGACGCCTTCATCAGGCCCGAGCGTGCGGCCAGCACCTGGCCGTGGTAGGTGGTCTGGCCTTCGTACACCCACAGCAGGTCGTTCTGCAGCGGCTGGTTGAAGTTCAGCACGTCCTGGCCTTTCGGGCGGCGGAACTTGCCGTTCCAGGAGTGGGTGAATTCATGCGGCAGCAGGCCGCGCTCGGATTCGGTCTTGGCCCAGTCGGTGAAGTAGTCGGTCTTCAGCGCGTTCTCGCTGGACTGGTGGTGCTCGCGCCCGACGCGGCCGAATTCATCGCTCAGCGCAAACAGGAAGTCGTAGTGCTTGAAGTGCTGCGAGCCGAACAGCTTGTAGGCTTGCTTGACCAGGTTGCGGTGCAGTTCGATGTGCTCCGGCTTGGCCTCCAGCGCCTCCGCGCTGTCGGCCACCACGTTCAGGTGCACCGGACGTTTGGCGCCCGGATCGAGGTCGAAACGCTTGAAGTGGCGGCCGGCGAACAGCGGCGAGTCGACGAAGGTTTCCACGTCGGTGGTCTTGAAGGTGACCACATCGCCTTTGCGCTCGGCTTCTTCCAGCGCGGAGCCGTACTGCCAGCCGGCCGGCAGGGTCAGCGTGGTCTGGATCGGGATGCGGCGGGTGGCGTAGCCGGCCGGGTACATGGTCATCGACTGCCACTGGATGCCCAGCATGTCGGGCGTGATCGAGGTGCGCCCTTGCGCCGCTTCGGTCGGCGCCAGGTGCTGGTACTCGACGTCGATCGCCTTGGCGCCGGCCGGCACCTCGATATGGAAGGCGTACACATTCACGTTGTCGCGGCGCCAGGACAGGGTCTTGCCGTTGGCGCTGACCTTGAAACCGGCAAACTGGTTCAGCGCGCCGGTCGGGCCGTGCTGCGCCGTCACCCACTGCGGGAACAGCAGCGTCATCTTGCCCGGCTTGGCGGGGATGGTCTGCTGGATGCGGTAAATATTCTGCGCCGTGTTGGAGGCGTCGACCTTCATCACGATCGTGCCGGGGTAGGCCTGGTCCACCGGGGCGGGGACGGGCTGGCCGGCGTGGGCGGCAAAGGCGGTGCCCAGCAGCAGGGCGATGACGGTTTGTTTAAACAGTTTCATTTATTTCAAGGTGGAAAGTGCGACGGGCGAGTTTAGCATGCAGGGCAGGGGCAAATGTTTCGGAAAGTAAATCAAAAAAAATCCTTGAAATCCATTTTGGGGCACCTATATCCGAATCAGCGGTTGCCCAGAAGGGGACCGCGGGACCTGAAATATCGCTTAACTTGAAAAGGATATAACCATGCGTACTTTTGACCTGACCCCACTGTATCGTTCCGCAATCGGTTTCGACCGCCTGGCCCAGATGCTGAATGACGCCCACCGCGGCGACCAGCCAAGCTACCCTCCGTACAACATCGAACTGGTGTCGGAAGACCAGTACCGTATCGTGATGGCGCTGGCCGGCTTTGACCGCAGCGAGATCGACATCACCTCCGAACGCGACTCCCTCGTGGTTGTCGGCCGCAAGCAGAAAGACGGCCAGGAAAAGACCTTCCTGCACCGTGGCATTGCGTTCCGCGACTTCGAACAGCGCTTCCAGCTGGCCAACCACGTGAAGGTGACCGGCGCGTCCTTCGACAACGGCATGCTCACCATTGAACTGGTGCGCGAGATCCCTGAAGCGCTGAAAGCGCGCAAGATCGCCATCGACGGCGTCGTCAACCACACCGCACTGGAACAAAAAGCCGCTGCGTAAGCACGCTGTGCTCCCATGAAAAAGGCCGGATTTCCGGCCTTTTCTGCGTTAAGACGGGTCTAAGTTTCATCCCGCATATTGGAGCCGTTCAGAAAAGGTTTTCCATCAGGAGTCACATCATGCGCAACACCACCACCATGTTCCTTGCCCTGGCCACCGCCGGCGTCGTCGGTGCCGGTGCAGCCATCGCTGTCCAGCAGAGCCAGGCTTTTGCATCGCCGCAAGCCGTCGTCGCCGCCCCGGCCAATGCCGCCCAGGGCGCGCCAGCCCCGGTGCCGGCGCCGATGATTTCCCTGCCTGACTTCAGCGTGATCGCCTCGCGCAATGGGCCGGCCGTGGTGAACATCAGCACCACCGGCAGTACCAAAGCCCAGTACCGTGGCGATCCCGATGCGGAAAACGACCCGTTCTACGAATTCTTCCGCCGCTTCCAGGTGCCCGGCCAGCGTGGCCGCGGCGGCGCACCGGCGCCTTCGCACGGCGTCGGCTCCGGCTTCATCGTCAGCGCCGACGGCATCATCCTGACCAATGCCCACGTGGTGCGCGACGCCAGCGAGGTGACGGTCAAGCTGACCGACCGCCGCGAGTTCCGCGCCAAGGTGCTCGGTTCCGACCCGAAAACCGACGTCGCCGTGCTGAAGATCGACGCCAAAAACCTGCCGGTCGTGCCGCTGGGCCGCTCCACCGACGTGAAAGTGGGCGAGTGGGTGCTGGCCATCGGCTCGCCGTTCGGCCTGGAGAACACTGTCACCGCCGGCGTGGTGAGCGCCAAGGGCCGCTCGCTGCCGGACGACTCCAACGTGCCCTTCATCCAGACGGACGTGGCGATCAACCCCGGCAACTCGGGCGGCCCGCTGTTCAACACCAAGGGCGAGGTGATCGGCATTAACTCGCAGATCTACAGCCAGAGCGGCGGCTACCAGGGCCTGTCGTTCTCGATCCCGATCGACGTGGCGACCCGCATCCGCGACCAGATCGTGGCCACCGGCAAGGTGGTGCATGCGCGCCTGGGTGTGATGGTGCAGGAGGTGAACCAGGGCTTCGCCGATTCCTTCGACCTGGAGTCGCCGGAAGGCGCGCTGGTGTCGAACGTGGAGCGCGGCGGCCCGGCCGACAAGATCGGCCTGAAGGCGGGCGACGTGATCCGCAAGATGAACGGCCAGAAGATCGTGGCCTCGGGCGACCTGCCGGCCATGGTGGGCCAGGCCATGCCGGGCGATAAGGTCACGCTGGAAGTCTGGCGCCAGGGCAAGAACGTGACCCTGGAGGGCAAGCTGGGCAATGCCGCCGAACGCAATGTGGCCGCCGTGCAGAACGACGAGGCGGCCAGCAAGCTGCGCCTTGGCCTGGCGCTGCGCCAGCTGGACCCGCTGGAGCGGCGCGAAGCCGGCCTGGCATCGGGCCTGCTGATCGAGGATGCCGGCGGCGCCGCCGCCAGCGCCGGCGTGCAGCCGGGCGACGTGCTGCTGTCGGTGAACGGGCGCCCGGTCAATTCGGTCAACGAGGTACGCGACCTTGTGGCAAAATCGACCAAATCGGTAGCGCTACTGATCCAGCGCGGCGAGGACCGCATCTTTATCCCGGTGCGCCTCGGCTAACAAAAACAAGAAAGGTAATACGCAATGCGCCTCCTGCTGGTAGAAGACGACACGATGATCGGCGAGGTGGTGCTCGACCTGCTGCGGGCCGAGCACTACGCGGTCGATTGGGTCAAGGATGGCGCCATGGCCGACACGGCCCTGCAGACCCAGACCTACGACCTGGTGCTGCTCGACCTGGGCCTGCCCAAGAAGGATGGCCTGGAAGTGCTGCGCTCGATGCGCGCGCGCAAGGAGCTGACCCCGGTGCTGGTGGCCACCGCGCGCGACGCGGTGGAGCAGCGCATCGCCGGCCTCGATGCCGGCGCCGACGACTATGTGCTCAAGCCCTACGACCTGGACGAGCTGCTGGCGCGCATCCGCGCCTTGCTGCGCCGGGCCGCCGGCCGCGCCGAACCGGTGTTCGAGCACAAGGGCGTGTCGATCAACCCGCAGACGCGCGAGGTGATCGCCAACGGCCAGCCGGTCAACCTGTCGGCGCGCGAATGGGCCGTGCTGGAAGCGCTGATCGCGCGCCCGGGCATCGTGCTGTCGCGCGCCCAGCTGGAGGAAAAACTGTACAGCTGGAAGGACGAAGTCAATTCCAACGCGGTTGAAGTGTATATCCACGGCTTGCGCAAGAAGCTGGGGGCAGAACTGATCCAGAACGTGCGCGGCCTCGGCTACATGGTGCCCAAAGCATGATGATGGCGGTCCCGAAGGTCAACGTCACGCACTCGCTGCGTGGGCGCCTGCTATGGTTTTTGCTGGCGGCCATCACCATGGCCGCCGTGGCGCAGGCCATGATCGCCTACAGTTCGGCCCTGAACGACGCCGACCAGATCTTCGACTACCACATGCAGCAGATGGCCATGTCGCTGCGCTCCAACGCGCCGATGGCCGCCACCGGCAACACCGACCCCAACGACCCCGGCAATGACGAGATGGTGGTGCAGGTGTGGACGCCGGACGGCATCCAGGTGTTCCGCTCGCTGTCGCGCGCCGAGCTGCCGCAGCGCGCGGTGCTGGGCTTTTCCAATGTGCGCGCCAACGGCACCACTTATCGCGTGTTCTCGGCGCAGACCGCGACCCAGACCATCCAGATCGCGCAGGACCTGGCCGTGCGCAAGCGCATGGCCGGCACGCTGGCGCTGCGCACCGTCGGCCCGATCGCGCTGATGGCGCCGGTGCTCATGCTGGTGGTGTGGTGGGTGGTGTCCGGCTCGCTGGCGCCGGTGGCGCGCGTGCAGCGGCAGCTGGCCTCGCGCAAGGCGGACGACTTGTCCGAAGTGTCGGACGCCGACCTGCCGGACGAAGTGCGGCCGCTGGTGCAGGAACTGAACCTGCTGTTCAAGCGCGTCGGCACGGCGTTCGAAGCGCAGCAGAATTTCGTGGCCGACGCCGCGCACGAGCTGCGCACGCCGCTGGCCGCGCTCAAGCTGCAGATCCTCAGCCTGGCGCGCGCCGACAGCAGCGAAGCGCGCGAGGTGGCGATCGGCCGCCTGTCGGCCGGCGTCGAACGCGCCTCGCGCCTGGTCGAGCAGTTGCTGGTGCTGGCGCGCACCGAAGCGGCCGACGCCAAACTGGAGCCGGTCAGCCTGACCGACCTGGCCAAGCGCGCCGTCGGCGACATGGCCGGCGCCGCGCAAGGGCGCGAGATCGACCTGGGGCTGGAACAGGTCGACGAAGCCACGGTGCAGGGGCAGGGCGATGCGCTGCTGATCCTGCTGCGCAACCTGGTCGACAATGCGGTCAAGTACACGCCGGCCGGCGGCACGGTGGACGTGTCCGTGCTGGCGCCGGTGGCGGCGGCCGGCGGACACGCCACCGCCGGCGCCCGCCTGGTGGTGGAGGATAGCGGCCCCGGCATCGCACAGGAAGAACGCGAGCGCGTGTTTCACCGCTTCTACCGCGTGCCGGGCAGCGAGGCCCAGGGCAGCGGGCTGGGACTGGCCATCATCCGCGCCATCGCCGAACGCCATGGCGCGAAGCTGCTGCTGGACGCCTCCGAACGATTGGGCGGCCTGAAAGTGACGGTGGAGTTTGCCCCGCGCTAGAATGGCGTTTTCGACATCCGGAGCAGGGCAATGCAGAAGATCGGTTTCTCGGGGACCTTGGACCCCATCACCAACGGCCATATGTGGGTCATTGGCGAAGCGCGTTCCATCGCCGAGGAAGTGGTGGTCTTCCTGTCCGAGAACTCCAGCAAGGCGCCCAAGTTCACCGCCGAAGAACGCAAGGCCATCGTGCTGGCCAGCTGCGCCGAGCGTGGCTGGAATAATGTCTCGGTGCAGATCGTCAAAAGCGAGTACACGGCGCGCGTGGCCAAGCGCAACGGCGTCGACTACCTGATCCGCGGCATCCGCAGCACCGCCGATTTCGATTACGAAAACCTGATCCAGCAAACCAATGTGGAAGTGATCGGCGGCTCCAAGACGCTGTTCGTGATGCCGCCGCGCGACCTGGGCTCGGTCAGCTCCAGCTTCGTGAAGGCGCTGGAAGGCCCGGTCGGCTGGAACTGGACCATGAAGAAATTCGTCCCCGCGCCGGCCTACCAGGCCTGGATCCTGGCCTGGCTGCGCAAGGAGTGGGACAGCCTGTGGCGCGAGCGCCCGCATTGCGCCGAATGGTTCGAACGCCTGACCGGCGCTGCGGCCTACGGCGGCGCCGGGCGCCACTACCACAACCTGGACCACCTGGTGCACGGCCTGGCCGAGATCCGCGCCTGGGCCGCCAATACCGGCGCCGCGCCGGCCGATGTGGCGCTGGTGAAAGCCGCCTTCTGGTTCCACGACGCGGTGTACGCGCACGGCGCCGGCGATGTCTCGAATGAGGAAGCCAGCGCCCGCCTGTGGCTGGGCAGCGGCCTGGAGCCCGACGCCGTGCGCGCCGAGGAAGTGGCGACCCTGATCCGCGCCACCGACCATTTCCAGGGCGGCGCCATGGTGCACCCTTTGAAAGACACCATGCTGTCGGTGGACCTGGCCATCCTCGGCCAGGAAGCCGAGGTGTACCAGGCTTATGCGCACGGCATCCGCGCCGAATACGCCCATGTGCCGGAGGAGCGCTACAACAGCCAGCGCGCCTCGATCCTGGCGCACCTGCGCGGCAAGGCCGAAGCGGGCACCTTGTTTGCCGATCCCTTCTTCACGGACAACTACACCGCCACGGCGATCGCCAATATGAGCGCGGAGCTGGCGCTGCTGCAGCCTTAACTGCGCGCCGGCAGGGGCGCCGCCAGCTGCTGCCAGAAGCGTTCCGCCTCCTCCAGTGCGTTGGCCTTGTCGCACTTTTCCGAGACGGCGCTGAGGATGAATTCTTCCGCCGACATATGTTCCAGCGGCGCCCATTTGGCGATAGCGGAAATCACTTCGCCGGCCAGGTGGATAGTCATTGCAGCCATAGCACCTCCTACGAGTGGAAAGTAATTCCACCTTGCATTAATTGCGCAGAAGGGGTTTTGCGTTACATCAAAGATTCGGGGTCAGGTCTGACAATCGGACAAATTGTGTAGCAATTTGTCCGATT
>NZ_JAYSCO010000051.1:0-8173 GCF_041914865.1 Pseudoduganella sp.
CCGCGCTGGCAGAGGTCGGTGGCCACCTGCTGGGTCAGGGCGGCAATCGCGGTGGCGGCGTTGGTCAGGGGGATGTTGCGCGAAGCACACAGCACCACGGTGCGGCTGATGGCCGGGCTGTTGATGCGTACGCTGCGCATATGGCCCAGCTCGATTTCCGCCAGCACCGGGGCCACGGGCAGGATGGTGGCGCCCATGCCGGCCATGATGGCCGATTTCAGGATGGCGATGGAATTGATTTCGATGACGTTGCCAATCACCAGGCCGGCGGCGCGCGCCACGGCTTCAATGCGCGGCCGCACGCCGTGCTGCAGGCCGGGCAGGATCAGGGTGGCGTTCAGGGCTTGCTGCAGCGGGACCGTGTCGCGGTCGCTGAACCAGACCGCGTCGTGGCGGCAGATGAAGCGCAGTTCTTCTTCCGCCAGCGCGGTGGTGGAAAACGGGGTGAGCTGGCCATCGTCGAACAGGATGGCCAGGTTGACGCGGCCGCTTTTGAGCTGTTCCGCCAGGTTGCCGGTCAGTTCTTCGGTCAACTGCAGCGTAATGTCGGGATACTGCTCGCGTGCCGCCGTCAGCAGCGGTAGCGCGAGGGCGCCGGAAATGCTGTGCGGCAGGCCCATGGTCACACTGCCGGACGGGCGGGCCGACTGGGTGACGGCGGAGCGCGCGTCGGCCACCTGCTTGAGGATGGCTTGCGCGTGGTCGTAGAACACCTTGCCGGCGTCGGTGCTGACCACGCCTTGCGCACTGCGGTGCAGCAACTGGGCGCCCAGCTCTTCTTCGAGCTGGCGCAGCTGTTGCGTTAACGCTGGCTGGGCTACATGCAAGACCAGTGCCGCCCGCGACAGGGAACCGTGATCGACGATGGCGACAAAGTAACGCAGCTGGCGAAGTTCCATTTATAAATCAAATACTTTCGTTATGTGAATATTCCACCAAGATAACATTGTGTATACTCATTTTAACGCGCACTAAAGCATATTCATTCGGATTCACCCCATGTTAAAGAAAGTCGATTCCTCCCAGCTCAAGGTCGGGATGTACATTCATGACCTGAGCTGCGATTGGATGACCCATCCATTCGTCCGCAATCGCTTCGTCATTGCCAGCCAGGATGAGATCAACAAAATCATCAAGGCCGGCATCCACGATGTGGTGATCGACGCCGGCAAGGGGCTGGACGTGGAGGATGCGCCGTCGCTGGACGAGGCGCAGGCGGCCACCGAGCGCGAGCTGGAGGAAATCGCCAAGGCGCCATCGCGCATCATCAAGACCTCGCTCGGCGAGGAATTGAAGCGCGCGGCGCAGATCCGCCACCAGGCGGCGGGCGTGGTGAAAAACGTGATGGCCGACGCGCGCCTGGGCAAGGCGATCGAGATCGGCGCCGTGCAGCCGGTGGTGCAGAACATCACGGAATCGATCCTGCGCAATCCGGGCGCCCTGCTGGGCCTGCTGCGCATCAAGACCAAGGATGACTACACTTTCCTGCATTCCGTCAGCGTTTGCGCGCTGTTGGTGGCGTTTGCCAATGCGCGTGGCATGGATGAGGACTTGATCCGCGAAGCGGGCCTGGGCGGCCTGCTGCACGATACCGGCAAGGCCCTAGTGCCGGACGCCATCCTCAACAAGCCGGGCCCGCTGACCGATGAGGAATTTGCCATCATCAAGAAGCATCCGATGGATGGCTACAACATCCTGAAAGAGTCGCCGGAAGTGCCGCAGCTGGCGCTGGACATCACGCGCCACCACCATGAGCGGCGCGACGGGACCGGCTATCCGGACAAGCTGGCGGGCGACGCCATCAGCGAAATCGCGCAGATGGCGGCAATTGTCGACGTGTATGACGCGTTGACGGCGGACCGCTGCTACCACAAGGGCATTCCGGCGGCGGCCGCGCTGCGCAAGATCTATGAGTGGAGCAAGCACCACTTCAACCAGCAGCTGGTGCAGGAATTCATGCGCTGCGTCGGTATTTACCCGGTCGGCACCCTGGTCATGCTGGAGTCGGGCCGCCTGGGCGTGGTGGTGGAGCCGCATGAAACCAACTTGCTGGCGCCGAAAGTGAACGTCTTCTTCAACACCAAAAACAACGTCTACATCAAGCCGGAAACCATCGACCTGTCGCGCGGGCTGGGCTTTGGCGGCGGCGACAAGATCGTCGGCCATGAGTCGCCGGCGAAGTGGCAGGTCGACCCGATGCGTTTCCTGACCCTGGCCGGCAGCTAGGCCGCGTCAGAAGAATTCGGCGGTATCGTTGGATTCGACGGTCTGCAGCAGGCCGCCGCTCACCAGTTCATCGTAGTGGCAGGCCATGTTGCGGCCGTGGCTCTTGGCGTAGTACAGGGCCTGGTCGGCGCGGCCCAGGATGATCACCGGCGCTTCATAGGCGCTGATGCTGACGAAGCCGACGCTGACCGTGACCTTGCCGACCTGCGGGAAATCGTGCTGCTCCACATTCATGCGGAAGCGCTCGATGATCTTTTTCGCATTCTCCAGGGTGGAGGAGCGCAGCAGCACCACAAACTCCTCGCCGCCGAAACGGAACACGCGGTCTTGCGCGCGGAACGAGGACTGCAGCAGGTTGGCGATCAGGATCAGCACCTCATCGCCGTACAAATGGCCGAATTTGTCGTTAACGGCCTTGAAATGGTCGACATCGACCACGGCCAGCCATTGCTTTTCCGTTTCCGGCGGCGAGCGGCGCTCCAGCCCGTCCGGCGGCACCGCCGGCAGGTCGTGCTCGGCCGAGGCTTGCAGCATCTTGGCCAGCTGGTCGTCGAAGGTCTTGCGGTTGAGCAGACCGGTCAGCGAGTCGCGCTCGCTGTAGTCGAGCAGGTTCTGGAAATTGCGGTAGACGCTGACGATGCCACCGATGATGTGGATGGTATCGCTGGTGTAGGGCGTCGGGTTGACGATTTCCAGGCAGGTATCGGCCTTGTCGCCCATCCAGATCGGCAGCCAGAGTGTGTGCTCACCCTCGGGCGACATGTAGTCGGCGCTCGATTCATGGTGCGCCAGGCAGCGCGCCAGGGCCGGCAGGCTGCTGACCGGCTCGCCCGCCAGGGCCGGATCGATATTCTCTTCCATGCGCGCAGGCTGGCCGCGTTCGATCACGGCGCGCGGGCGCACGTACAGCTGGCCTCGTACATTGACGATGCTCAGCACACGTGCCTGCGTGGCGGATGCCAGTTCCGCAACCGCCGAGATCACTGAGATGTCGAGCATCGTGTGATCACGGTGGCCGGTCATGTCCACCATATGTTTCAGAAGGGAATCCATGTGAGTGTCCGGTAACTAGGCGCTCAGTGGTAAAGCAAGGGGCTTTCTAAAGGATAGCTGATCAGGATAAATCTTTTTTGCATTACAGGCAATTGTATTGCCCTGTTTTATGCAAAAACGCGACCTCATTGCAACACAATTTCCACAATCACAGTTTGACATAGAACATCCGCAGGCGAAGAAAAGTTCTG
This sequence comes from Pseudoduganella sp., assembly GCF_041914865.1. Classification (NCBI taxonomy): domain Bacteria; kingdom Pseudomonadati; phylum Pseudomonadota; class Betaproteobacteria; order Burkholderiales; family Oxalobacteraceae; genus Pseudoduganella; species Pseudoduganella sp. Next base: position 3,471 of record NZ_JAYSCO010000051.1, read on the forward strand.
TGCGGAAAGCTTGCGCAAAATCAACTTGTCCGTAGGAATGGCTCCTATAGTAAAGCCAATGGCGCGCAGCCCAGGCGTCAGAGTTTTCCTAGCCAAGGAGATCATCATGAAAGCACTTTCCGCAGTGAAACGTTTCATCAGGGATGAACGGGGCGTGACGGCCATCGAGTATGGCCTGATCGCCGCCGTGATTGCGCTGGCCGTGGCGACCACGATGGACGGCGTCAAGGACGCACTGGAAACGGTGTTTAACGACGTGCGCGACAGGCTGAACGGCGTCTAGCGACCGGCTGGCTACCCGGCGGCGGCCGGGCGGCCAGCCATTTCCCGCCATGTTGAACGGACTCGAACTTATCCTGCTGTGCCTGGTGTGCCAGGCGGCAGCATCGGACCTGGCCTGGCGCCGGGTTCCCAACGTGCTGGTGCTGGCGGGCTTGCTGCTGGCGCTGGCCTTGCACTGGCGCCTGGGCGGCAGCGGCGCGCTGCTGGGACAGGCGCTGGCGGGCGGCGTGGTCGGCCTGCTGCTGTTCCTGCCCATGTATGCGCTGGGCGGCATGGCGGCTGGCGACGTCAAGCTGATGGCCATGGCCGGCAGCTTCGTCGGCCCGGCGCAGGCGCTGCAGCTGGGCGTGCTGAGCGCACTGGCCGGCGGCGTACTGGCGCTGTGCTGGCTGCTGGCGGCGCGCCGGCGCGGCGTGGTGGCGGACGGCATGCCGTATGCGGTGGCGATCGCCATCGGCACGATCGCAACAATCGCGTTGGCGCATCGCTGACATTTGCTCCGCCTCAATATCCAACTGGAAACCCGCGCCTATCATCGGTTGCAACAGGAGGACACCATGATCGATTTTGCAGATGATGAGCAGCCGCTGCTGCCGCCCCCGCCGCGCACCGTGCGCGATACCGGCCTGGAGCCGGGGCTGCTGGCGCAGCTGGTGGGCAAGGCCTTGCTGGGCGCGGGCAAATGCCATTTGTCGCTGCTGACCGGGCGCCTGAAACTGTCGATCAACGTGCTGCGCGAGCTGCTCGACGGCCTGCAGGCGGAGCAGCTGGTGGAAGTGGCCTGGCGCGGCGATTCCGACATCGACATCCAGTACCAGCTGACCGGCATCGGCCGCCAGCGCGCGGTCGAATGGCTGGAGCGCTCGCCCTACGCCGGCCCGGCGCCGGTGCCGCTGGATGCCTGGCGCGCCCAGTTGCAGCGCCAGGCGGTGCAGCTGCCGCCGGTGCTGGCGGGCGACGTGGCGGCGGTGTTCGGCGACGACTGCCTGCCGCCGCGCATCCACGAGCTGGTGGGCGCGGCCATGCACGCCGGCCGTTCGCTGTGCGTGTACGGCCCGTCCGGCAGCGGCAAGAGCACCCTGGCGCGCAAGCTGGGGCGCCTGCTGCAGGGCGTGGTGGCGCTGCCGTATGCGGTGGCGGTGGGCAGCAGCATCATCCAGCTGTACGACGCCGCGGTGCACCTGGCGCCGCCGCCCCTGCCGGGCCGCCCGTCCAGCGCGCGCGGCGGCGATATGCGCTGGCTGCTGTGCCAGCGGCCGGTGGTGCAGCTGGGCGCCGAACTGGATGCGCCGCTGCTCGAGCTGCGCCTGGATGCGGCGGGCGGCTGCCATATCGCGCCGCCGCAGCTGAAAGCCTGCCACGGCCTGCTGATCTTCGACGACCTGGGACGCCAGCGCATGCCGGCGTCCGCCTTGCTGAACCGGCTGGCCACCTTGCTCGATGCCGGCACCGACCAGCTGTCCCTGCCCGGCGGCCACACCTTCAGCGTGCCGTGCCAGCCGGTGCTGGCCTTCGTCACCAACCTGGCGCCGCACACCCTGCTGGACGGCGCGGCGCTGCGCCGCATCGGCTACAAGGTGGGCCTGGGGCCCTTGCCGGAAGCGGCCTACCGCAACCTGCTGCGCCAGCAGTGCCGCGCGCGCGGCATCGAGGCCGACGAGGCGGCGCTGGCCTACCTGGTGGGTGAGCTGCACCGCGGCAGCGGCCAGCCGCTGCTGGCCAGCCTGCCGCGCGAAATCGTGGCGCGCGTGGCCGAATTCGCCGGCTTCGCCGGCACGGTGCCGCGCCTGAACCCGGCCACGCTGGACCAGGCCTGGTCCAGCATCTTTGCCGATGGTGTCGCATGAAAAGCCGGCGCGCCCTGCTGATGCTGGCGCTGGCCGGCGTGCTCGGGCTGGCGGCCGTGCTGCTGGCGTCGCGCTGGCTGCTGCGCCAGGCCACGCCCGCCACCGTGCGCATCGTGGTGGCGGCCAGCGATGTCGGCCTGGGCCAGCGCCTGGCGCCGGAAATGATGACGCTGGCCGAATGGCCGGCCGGCAGCGTGCCGGCCGGCGCCCAGCGCGAACCGGGCGGACTGGCGGGGCGGGTGCTGAAGGCCAGCGTGCAGCGCGGCGAAGCGCTGACGGCGGCCAAGCTGGCGCCGCTCGGCACCCTGGGCGGGCTGTCGGCCCTGATCGCGGAGGGCAAGCGCGCCATCACCGTGCGCGTGAACGACGTGGTAGGCGTGGCCGGCTTTGCGCTGCCGGGCAACTATGTCGACATCCTGGTGCATGCGCAGGCCGTGGGCGCCGGCGGCAGCGAACCGGCGCTGTCGAAGATCGTGCTGGAGCGCATCCTGGTGCTGGCGGTGGCGCAGGAGGTGGCGCGAGACGACACCAAGCCGCGCGTGGTCAACGCCGTCACGCTGGAGGTGACGCCGGAGCAGGCCGAGCGCCTGGACCTGGCGCGCGGCGTCGGCACCTTGTCGCTGGTGCTACGCAACCAGGTCGACCCGCGCCCGGTGGCCACCGTGGGCGCCACCCGCGCCAGCGTGCTGGGGACGCCGCCGGGGGCACCGCCGGCGCCGGCCCTGGCGGCGGCACCCGCGCTGGCGCAGGCGCCGCGCCGCGCCGGCCCGCCTGCTGCGCCGCATCCGCCCCCATCGGCCGCCACGCCGGCACCGTATTGTATCGGCGTCATCGACGGTAACCGCAGCAGCAAGGAATGCCTGTGAGGAGCCGCCATGCGACCCAATCCGACCCGCCTGCTGGCCCGCGCCAGCGCCCTGGCCGCCGCCGCCCTGCTGGCGCCGGCCCTTAGCGAACCCCTGCGCTGCGGCGGCGCCCCGGCGGCGCCCGGCAAGCTGGCGCTGGAGCTGGGCAAATCGACCCTGATGCGCCTGCCCGAGCCGGTGAGCGGGCGCAGCATCGGCAACCCGCACGTGCTGCAGGCGACGCTGGTAGCACCCGACACGCTGTACCTGGTGGGCGCCGACATCGGCAGCACCAACCTGATCGTGCAGGGCAAGGGCGGCGCCTGCAGCGTGGTGGAAGTGGCGGTCGGGCTGGACGTGGCGCCGCTGCGCGCCAGCCTGGCCGAGCTGCTGCCGCAGGAGCGCGCCATCAAGGTCAGCGCCGCCGCCGACGCCATCGCCCTCAGCGGCAGCGTGAGCGACGGCGCCACCCTGGCCCAGGTGCTGGACCTGGCGCAGGCGTTCGTGCGCCAGGCGCCGCAGCCCCTGGCCAAGCGCGACGGCGCGGCGCCGGCGCCGGCCAGCGGGCCGCGCCTGGTCAACCTGCTGGCGGTGAGCGCGCCGCAGCAGGTCAAGCTGGAAGTCAAAGTGGCGGAAGTGTCGAAGACCCTGCTCGACAAGCTGGAAGCCGGCCTGTCGCTGCGCCACGCCAGCGGCAGCTGGAGCGCCATGGTGCTGGCCGACTTCCTGAGCGGCATGCTGGGCGCGCGCCTGCAGCTGGCCAAGTCGAACGGCAGCAGCCTGACCATCGACGCCGAACGGCAGGATGGCCAGGTGCGCATCCTGGCCGAGCCGACCGTCATGGCGATGAGCGGGCAGGAGGGCAGCTTCCTGGCCGGCGGCAAGGTCATGGTGCCGGTGGCGCAGGACAATAACCGCATCACCCTGGAAGAGAAGGAATTCGGCGTCGGCCTGAAGTTCACCCCGACCGTGCTGGCCGGCGGCCGCATCAACCTGAAGGTGGCGCCGGAAGTGTCCGAGCTGTCGCGCGACGGCGTCGGCGTCAGCAGCGGCAGCCTGGCGTCGCGCGCCATCTTCCCCCTGATCACCACGCGCCGCGCCAGCACCACGGTGCAGCTGCAGGATGGCCAGAGCTTCGCCATCGGCGGCTTGATCCGCCACACCCAGGTCAACAGCATCAAGGGCGTGCCCTTCCTGAGCGAGATCCCGGTGCTGGGCGCGCTGTTCCGCAGCACCGATTTCCAGAACGACCGCAGCGAACTGCTGTTCGTGATCACGGCCCACCTGGTCAAGCCGGAAGGCGAGGCGGCCGCCCTGGACGGGGCGGCGGCGGCGGCGGCGCAGGCGCGCTACCGCAAATCGTTCGGCGAGCCGGCGCCGGAGGCGGGAGCGCGCAAATGAGGCGGCATGGCACGCGGCCGCGCCAGCGCGGCGGCATCGCCACCCTGTTCGCGGTGACGCTGCCGCTGGTGGCCGGCATGGTCGGCCTGGCGCTGGAGTTCGCCGTGCTGTTCCAGCGCCAGGCCCAGTTGCAGCAGGTGGCCGACGCGGTGGCGCTGATGGCCGCGCAGCAGCTGAACGGCACCAGCGGCGGCATCAGCCAGACCCTGGCGCGCGCCTACAGCCTGACGGCGGACCGGCCGCTGCGCGGCGTCGGCCCCATCGTATTCTCGTCGGGGGGGCGGGGGGTTGGCCGCGCGCCCGCCCGCCCCCGGGGGGGGTGAGCCCC
>NZ_JAYSCO010000051.1:8183-40832 GCF_041914865.1 Pseudoduganella sp.
CGCGACCCCCCCCCCCCGGGCGCCCCCCCCCCCGGGGGGCGGGCCCGGGGCGGCGGGGGGGGCGCCGCCCGGTGGGGGGGCGGGGGGGGGGCCGCCCCCCCCCCCCCCCCCCCCCACGGCCCCTGGCTGTCGTACGACGCGGCGCAGCTGGCGCCGCTCGGCCTGCGCTATGCGCGCGTCGACATGGCGGCGCTGGGGGCCGCCTATACCGTGCTGTCCAGCCCCTTCGGCCGCCTGCTGGGCGGCAGCGCCGCCACCGCGCTGGACGTGTCGGCGGTGGCCGGCCCGAACGCGCTCCGCGTGCTGCCGCTGGCCATCTGCGCCCCCAGCAGCGTGGCGCAGGCCACGCGCGCCAATGGCGGCGGCGTCGACGAGATCGTGCAGTACGGCCTGCGCCTCGGCGTCGGCTACAACCTGCTGGCGCTGAACCCGGCCGCCGGCGCCGCCAGCGGCGAGTTCTTCCTGGTCGACCCGGCCAGCCCGCCCGGCAGCGTGGCCGTGGCGGCCAGTACCGACAACGCCAATGTGGCGCCGTTCATGTGCAGCGGCAAGCTGGCGTACACCACGCTGAGCGGCGCGCTCAACCTGCGCCGCATCAGTGCCAGCGGTTTCGGCCTGTGGCAGGAGCTGAACGCGCGCTTCGGCGCCGCCGGCGCGGCCTGCGACAGCTATTCGGCGCCGCCCGACAGCAATGTGCGCGAATACGTCGGCAGTGGCGCGAGCTGGATGAACTATGCGCCGCCGCAAGCGGCGGCCAGTTCCAGCACCCCGGCCGCCGGCAAGCCGCTGGCCAGCGTGGCCGACGGTGCGCCGCCATTGCCGGCGGTGGCGCCCGGCCAGTACGGCGCGTTGTGGGCGTATGGGCCGGCGCGCACGCCGGCCATGGCGCCTATCCTGAGCAGCAAGTGGAGCACGCTGTATCCGGCCAGCCCGGCGCTGGGCGCGCCGGGCTGGCCGACCAGCGGGCCGTACCACCTGGCGACCTACGGCACGGCGCCGCTGGGCGCGCTGGGCCGCAAGGAGCGCCGCCTGCTGCACGTGCCGCTGCTGGCGTGCCCGATCGCGGCCGGCACCCAGGTCACCGGGTCGGTGCTGGCGGTGGCGCGCTTCCTGCTGACCGCGCGCGCCACGGCCACGGTGGTGCCGGCCGAATTTGCCGGCATCCTGGGGGCGGCCGACCTCACGGCCCTCGGCACCGACGTGGAGCTGCTGCAATGAAGCGCCGCACCAGCCGCGGCGCGGCCATGATCGAGCTGGCGGCCGTGCTGGTGGCCTGCAGCATGATGCTGATGGCCTGCCTGAACTACGGCCGGCTGGCGATGGAGGGCGCGGTGCTGGACCGCGCGGCCGCCGACGCGGCGCGCTACCTGGCCGCGCTGCCGCCGGAGGAATTGCGCGACAGCGCGCGGCGCGGCGTGGTGCTGGCCAATGCCCAGGCCATGCTGGAGCAGGTGCTGCAGGACTCGGGCCTGCAGGTGCTGGACCTGCAGACCAGCTACCTGTGCGGCGCCGACACCTGCGCCATGGTCACGTCCAGCAATCCGCTGGCATCGATGACGGTGATCGCCGTGCTGCAGTACCGCGACGACTGGTTCGGCAGCGGCACCCTGGAACTGCGCGCGCAGGCGGAGGCCAGCCGTGGCAAATGAACGTGCCCGCCAGCGCGGCGCCACCCTGGTCGAATTCGGCCTGGCCCTGCCGCTGCTGCTGTTGCTGCTGCTGGCGCTGATCGAGTACGGCCGCCTGATGTTCCTGCGCAATGCGGTGCAGGAAGTGAGCCGGCGCGCCGCGCGCGCCGCCGCGCTGACCGATTTCAGCGATGCGGCCGCCATGCAGCAGCTGCGCCTGCGCGCGCTGCTGCGCGGCGACCAGGATGCGCTGCCGCTGGCGCCGCAGGTCGGCAGCGCCAATATCCGCATCGACTACCTGTGGATGGATGCCGCCGGCAACCTGCAGCCATTGCCGCTGCTGCCGGCCTGCCCGCTGGCCAACCGCATCAACTGCGCCCGCGAGGCGCAAGGCGCCAGCTGCATCCGCTTCGTGCGCGTGCGCTTGTGCGGCAGCGGCCCCGGCTGCCCGCCGCTGGCGTACCAGCCGCTGGTGCCGGGCATCCCGGTGCCGGACAGCCTGCCGCTGGCCAGCACGCTGGCGCCGGCTGAATCGCTGGGCTATGTGCCGGGCCAGGCACCGTGCCCCTGAACCCAGCAAGCAAAGGAGGTCGCATGAAAGCACTGTTGATCAGCCATGATGAGCAATTGCAGGCCGAGGTGGCGGCGCAAGGGTCGGCGCGCCTGCCGGTACTGCAGTTGTCTGCCACGCGGCGCGACCTGCGCGACGCGCTCGAGCGCCTGCTGCCGCAGCCGCCGGAACTGGTGCTGTTCGACGCCAGCACGGTGGAGCCGGCGCAGGCCGAGCTGCTGGAGCCGCTGGCGCGCCACTACCCGGACGCCTCCTTCATCCTGCTGACGCGCGCGCCGCAGCACGAGCTGCTGATCCGCGCCATGCGGGTCGGCATGCGCGAAGTGCTGCCGCTGCCGCTGGTGCACCGCGCGCTGCACGAGGCGCTGGACCGGATCGAGATCGAGCGCGGCGTCACCGCCATGCGCGAGGGCAAGGCGCTGGCCTTCATCTCGTGCAAGGGCGGCAGCGGCGCCACCTTCCTCGCCACCAATTTCGGCTATGCGCTGGCGGCGCTGGCCGGGCGCAAGGTGCTGCTGCTCGACCTGCACGGCCAGTTCGGCGACGCCACGCTGTATGTGTCGGACCAGAAGCCGGCCATGACCCTGTCCGACATCTGCAGCCAGATCGGGCGCCTGGACGCCGCCTTCCTCGAATCGTGCCTGGTGCACGTGGCGCCCGGCTTCGGCGTGCTGGCGGCGGCCGACGACCCGGCCCTGGCGGTGCAGATGAAGCCGGACCATATCGACGCCATCCTGCGCGTGGCGCGCCAGCACTACGACTACGTGCTGCTGGACGTGGGGCGCCAGATCGATGCGCTGTCGCTGCGCGCGCTGGACCAGTCGGACGTGATCTACCCGGTGCTGCAGCTGGCGCTGCCCGACATCCGCGACGGCCGCCGCCTGCTCGACATCTTCCGCTCGCTCGGATACCCGGCCGAGCGCACGCGCCTGATCGTCAACCGGTACGAGAAGGGCGGCAAGCTGCGCCTGGCCGACCTGGAGCAGGCGCTCGGGGTCGACGTGCTGCACACCGTGCCCAACGACTACCTGGCCGCCACCGATTCGGTCAACCAGGGCGTGCCGCTGCTGCAGCTGGCGCGCAGCAGCCCGGTGGCGCGCAGCCTGGCCGAACTGGTGGAGGCGGTCACCGAGCGCCGCCTGCCGGAAAGCAAAGGCCTGTTCGACCGCCTGTTCGGGCGCGCCGAAACCGAGCATTGAAAGGAGCTTGCCATGAGTTTGCGCGAAAGCCTGGCCCTGGCCAGGGAAGAGCATGCCGGCGCCAGCGCGCCGGCGCTGGCCGACGGTGCCTACCAGGAGCTGAAGAAGTCGATGCACCAGATGATCCTGGAGCGCATCGACCTGGAGCGCCTGAAGCGCCTGACGCCGGAGCAGTTCAAGCATGAACTGGCGCTGCTGGTGGCGCGCATCGTCGACGACGAACGCATTGCGCTGAACCAGGGCGAGCGGCACAAGCTGGTGCTCGACATCCAGCATGAGATGCTGGGCTTCGGCCCGCTCGAGCCGCTGCTGGCCGACCCCGGCGTGTCGGACATCCTGGTCAACACCCACGCCCAGGTGTACGTCGAGCGCACCGGGCGCCTGGAGCTGACCGGCATCACCTTCCACGACAATGCGCACCTGATGAAGATCATCGAAAAGATCGTCTCGCGCGTCGGGCGGCGCGTGGACGAATCGAGCCCGATGGTGGACGCGCGCCTGCCGGACGGCTCGCGCGTCAACGCCATCATCCCGCCGCTGGCGGTGGACGGGCCGATCCTGTCGATCCGCCGCTTCGCCGCGCAGCCGCTGTCGATGGACAAGCTGCTCGAGTTCAAGAGCCTGACGCCGCCCATGGCGGAAGTGCTGAAGGCGCTGGGCCAGGCGCGCCTGAACATCCTGATCTCGGGCGGCACCGGCAGCGGCAAGACCACACTGCTGAACGTGCTGTCCGGCTTCATCCCGGCCAGCGAGCGCATCGTCACCATCGAGGACGCGGCCGAACTGCAGCTGCGCCAGCCGCATGTGGTGCGCCTGGAAACCCGCCTGCCGAACGTGGAAGGCAAGGGCGAGGTGACGCAGCGCGCCCTGGTGCGCAACGCGCTGCGCATGCGGCCCGACCGCATCATCCTGGGCGAGGTGCGCGGGGCGGAAGCGATCGACATGCTGCAGGCCATGAACACCGGCCATGAAGGTTCGTTCGCCACCATCCACGCCAACTCGCCGCGCGACGCGCTGTCGCGCCTGGAGAGCATGGTCGGCATGGCCGGCGCCAACCTGACGGCGCGCACGGCGCGCCAGCAGATCTGCTCGGCGATCTCGGTGGTGATGCAGCTGTCGCGCCTGACCGACGGCACGCGCAAGCTGGTCAGCCTGCAGGAGGTGACCGGCATGGAGGGCGACACCGTGGCCATGCACGAAATCTTCCACTTCGAGCAGACCGGCGTCGATCCGCAGGGCCGGGTGCTGGGCCACTACTACGCGACCGGCGTGCGGCCGCGCTTTGCCGAGCGGCTGCGCATGTTCGGGGTGCCGGTGGCGGACAGCCTGTTCGACCCGGGCCGGGTCTACGAATAGGGAGGCCGGCATGGAACTGGATGTCGCCTGGAGCGCTTTTGCCGTGCTGCTGTTCGCGGCCGTGATCTGCCTGTGCGAAGGGGCCTGGCTGTGGTGGGGCAGCAACCACGGCCACGGCGCGCGCCGCATTGCGCGCCGCCTGCGCCTGATGTCGGGCCGCACCGACAGCGCGGGCGCCAGCATCAGCATCCTCAAGGAGCGCCGCTATGCGGCGGCGCCGGCGCTGGACCGCCTGCTGCGGCGCGTGCCGCACATGGCGCTGCTGGACCGGCTGCTGCTGCAGGCCGGCCTGCGCTGGCAGGTGGAGCGCTTCCTGCTGGTGCAGGGCCTGGCCCTGCTGGCTGCCTGGCTGCTGCCGGCCATGCTGCGCCTGCCGGCGGCGGCGGCCAGCGTGGCGGCCGGGCTGTGCTGCGCCGCGCCGCTGGCCATGCTGCTGCGCGCGCGCGCCGCGCGCATCCGCCGCATCGAGGAGCAGCTGCCGGAAATGGCCGACTTCCTGGCGCGCGCGCTGCGCGCCGGCCACTCGTTCGCCAATGTGATGCAGATGGCGGGCGACGAGGTGGCCGAGCCGCTGGGCGCCGAGTTCCGCGCCACCTATGAGGAAGTCAATTACGGCGTGACCATGCACGACGCCCTGCACAACCTGGCGGGGCGGGTGCCGCTGACCGATTTGCGCTACCTGGTGATCGCCGTGCTGATCCAGCGCGAATCGGGCGGCAACCTGGCCGAGCTGCTGGACAATGTGTCGCGCATGACGCGCGCCCGCCTGCAGCTGCTGGCCCAGGTGCGCGTGCTGTCGGCCGAAGGCCGCATGTCGGCCTGGATCCTGACCCTGATGCCGCTGGCCATGCTGGCCGCCATGCAGGTGACCAATGCCCGCTACAGCGCGGTGCTGTGGCAGGACCCGGCCGGCCAGCGCCTGCTGTGGTACGGCGCCGGCGCCATCGTGCTGGGCGCGTTCTGGATGCGCCGCATCGTCAAGGTGCGCGCATGAGCGGCGCCGACATCGTGGTCCTGCTGCTGGTCTTCCTGGTGGTGGCCAGCCTGGCCATGTGGGCCATGCTGGCGCTGTCCAGCGGTCCTTTGCGCGAGCGCCTGAAGTCGTTCACCGCCGCGGCGCCGGGCGCGCCGCTGGCGGGCCAGGGCGAGTGGATTGAAAAAGTGGCGCGCGTGGCGGAGCCGTTCAGCCGCCTGTCGCTGCCGGAAGAAGGCTGGGAGCGTTCCGCCCTGCGCACGCGCTTCATGAACGCCGGCTGGCGCCACCCCCTGGCGCCGCGCCTGTACTTCGCCGCCAAGACCGTGCTGGCCCTGGGCCTGCCGGCCTTGCTGGCGCTCGTGGCGGGGCGCAGCAACCAGTTGCTGCTGCTGTTGTGCGCGAGCGCCGCGCTTGGCTACTACCTGCCGAACGGCGTGCTGGCGCGCCGCGCGCAGCGCCGCCAGCGCGACATCTTCGAATGCCTGCCCGATGCGCTGGACCTGCTGACCATCTGCGTCGAGGCCGGCCTGAGCATGGAGCGCGCCCTGGGCAAGGTGGCCGGCGAAATCCACATCAAGAGCCTGGCGCTGGCGCAGGAGCTGCAGCTGGTGCTGATGGAGATGCGCGGCGGCTTCTCCAAGGAGCGCGCCTTGCGCAATTTCGCCCTGCGCAGCGGGGTGGAGGATGTCGACGCGCTGGTGGCCATGCTGGTGCAGGCCGAGCGTTTCGGCACCAGCATGGGCGATTCGCTGCGCGTGCATGCCGATAACCTGCGCCGCAAGCGCGCCGTGGTGGCGCAGGAGGCGGCGGCCAAGGTGGCGCTCAAGCTGCTGTTCCCGCTGATCTTCTGTATTTTCCCGGCGCTGATGATCGTGCTGCTCGGTCCGGCGTCCATCCAGCTCAAGACTGTGCTCAAGCCCGCGGTGCATGCCGGGCGTTAGGAGGCCGTATGCGTAAGACGATGGTGCTGGCCTGCGCTGCCGCGCTGGCCGCGTGCAGCTGGCCGGTGGCCGCGCCACCGCCGCCGCATCCCATGCCCAGCGCGCCGCGCGCGCCGGCGCTGCAGGCGCTGGCGGAGCAGGGCCGCTATGCAGAAGTGATCGCGCTGCTGGAGGCGCAGGCCGCCGGCGGCCAGCCCTCGGCCGGCTTGCTGGGCAACCTGGGCTACGCCTACTACCTGGACGGGCGCCTGTTGCCGGCGCAGGCGGCGCTGGAGCGCGCCTGCCTGCTGGAGCCGGGCAATGCGCTGGCCTGGGAGCGCCTGGCGGCGCTGCTGGAGGCGACCGGCGACAGCGCCCGCGCGCTGGAAGCCATGCGCCATGCGCGCACGCTGCGCGAGCTGGCGCCGGCGCCCGCACCGGCAGCAACGCCGGCTGCGCCGGCCGCCGATCTGTGGCCCGCCGACCTGGCGCGCGTGGAAGTGCGCCAGGTCAGCGCCGGCCTGGTGGAGGTGGCGCGCGTGCCGGCACGCGGCGCGGCGGGCGCCCTGCGGCTGGAGGTCAGCAACGGCAACGGCGTGCGCGGCATGGCGGCCGACATGGCGCGCCGGCTGCGGGCCGGCGGCATGCAGGTGGTACGGCTGAGCAATACGCTGCCCTTCAATGTGCAGGAAACGCGGGTGGAAGTGCGCGGCCAGGGCGAGCCGCAACTGCGCATCGTGCTCGGCAAGGACATGGCGCCAGGCGGCGCGGGAATAAAAAAACCGCCTGCGTGGGGCAGGCGGCAAGCACCGTGAAACAATTCACGAGTTGGTGGGAAATCGTTACATCAGTTCCAGGACACGCTGCCCAGGCCGCGCGCCGTCGACTGGCGGTTGGCCGGCTTGCCGTAGACCGTGGCCGAACCCATGCCGCTCAGGCGCAGGTTGGCGGAGGTTTTCGCGTTGAACGAGGCGCTGCCCAGGCCGGTCATATCGGCGTCCACGTTCTCGCTGTGCAGCTGCTTCGCATCGAGGCTGCCGATGCCGCCCAGCTTGGCGTACAGGTTCTTGCTCTGGCCCGAGATCGAAATCTGGCCCGCGCCTTTCAGGTTCAGGTCCACGGTGTCGGCCTGGGTCTCGCTGACCGACATGCTGCCCACGCCGGTCAGGCGCGCATCGACTTTCTTGAAGCGCGAGGCCATGTTCACGGAGCCGGCGCCTTCCAGGGAGAGGCGCACTTCGTCGCCGTCGAATCCCCGCACCTCGGCCGAACCGACGCCGGCCGACACCAGTTCGCGCAGCTGGGGCAAGGTCAGCTCTGCTTTCAGGTTGCGGCTTCCCATGTGGATGCCGCGCATATTCTCGGTACCGATGCGGATGGTGTCGCCATTCTGCGTGACGGTAATTTTCTGGATATAGCGCTTGTCGCCCGAGACCACCAGCGCTGGCGCGCCTTGCTTCAGCTTCAGGTCCACAATCCCGTCCAGTACAACTTTCACAGCGCGGCCGTCAACAGTGCGTGCTTCGGTAATGATCTCGTCCGCGCGGGCGGCGCCGCCGGTGGCCAGCAGGGCCGCGGTGATCAGCGAGGCGGTGAAGAACTTTTTCATGTTGGGGCTCCGTGAAAGGATAAGGTGGTGCGATTTACAGTGCAGCTTTTTCAGCGGCGGTCAGGCGTTTGGCTTTGACCGTCACCACTGGCATTGCGGCCACGTCGGCTTTGGCGACCACGGCGGCGGGGGCGCTCGCTTTCAGCGGGGCGGCGGCGGTGGCGAAGCCGGTGGCGCCGACCAGGGCGACTGCAGCAAGGAAGATGAATTCCATGTTTTTGGCGATGTTCATTTTGCTCTCCATTCGGTTGGGTTAAGTTCATTTCGTCTTTCGATGGTTGAACTATAGAGATGTGCGGCGTCAAGCACTATCGGCTTGCGACGAAATGCAAAAAACGCGACCTGAAATGCAGGAATCCCGGTGCGACGCATCAAATCGGCAGTTCCAGCTGCAGGCGCAGCGCGCGCGCCGTGCTCTCGCTGCTGCTGCGCCGCCCGCCGGCGCCGTAGTGGTCGATGCGCCGCGTCTCGCCGGCCAGCGCATTCGCGATTGCAAGCCGCCATTGCGCGCCGCCGCCCGGCTTCCATAGCAGGTACACATCAAGCTGGCGGGTCGGGGCGCGCTCGCCCAGTACCAGCGCGCTGCTGCGGGCGCGGGCGCCGCCCTGGTAATTGAAACTGAGGCCGCTGCTCCAGGCCGCACCGGCGCGCCAGTCGAAGGCCAGGTTGGCGGTGAGCGGCGCCTGGCTGGCCAGGCGGTTGGCGGGGCGCGGCAGGGCGTCGACGCGCGACCAGTTGCGGCCAAGGCTGGCGCGCAGGTCCAGGCTGGGGCCGAGCGGGCGGCGCAGGTCGAACTCGAGGCCCCAGGTGGCGGCGCGGCCGGCATTGAACGGGCTTGCGACCCAGGCGCCGCCGTCTTCGAACAGGCGGTTGAGCGTGACGTTGTCGATGCGGCGGGCGTAGCCCGTGACGCTGAATGTGCCGTCGCCGGCCAGCGCGGCCTCGAAACTGCTGTCCAGGCCCCAGGCCAGCTCCGGCTGGAGGGCCGGGTTGCCTTCCACATCGGGATTGGCGGCATTGTTGTCGTTATTGATCGTGTAGCGGCGCGGGACGAGATCGCGCGGCGGCGGCGCCTTGTAGGTGCGCGACAGCGCCAGCCGGACCTGGCGCTGGCCGGGCAGCTTCCACAAGCCTTGCAGCACCGGGCTCCACACCGCGCTGTGCTGGCCGCTCCCGGCCGCGCCGCGTGCCGCCACGTCGGTGCGCCAGCCCTCCCAGCGTAGCCCGAAGTACGCCTGCAGTTCCGTGCCGGGCTCGAACTCGTCCTGGGCGTACAGCGCCAGGCGCCGCACCTGGGCCGTATACGCCTGGTCCAGCAGGAAGGCATGGGGCGCCGCATCCTGTTGCAGGCGCGATTCGGCACGCCGCAGGGCGGCGGCGTCCCAGCCGACGGCGATGCGGTGGTGCTCGCCCAGCGGCGCCGTGTACTTGCCGCTGCTGCTGGCGGTGCGGTCGGTAGCCGCCGCCGCCACGCTGCGCACCAGCTGCGGCGCCAGCGCCCGGTCAAAGCCGCGGAACAGGTAGTCGCTGTCGCGCGTGTTGGCGGAATAGCCGGCCTTGAGCGCCAGCCGGCCCGCTTCGCCGACGGGGCTGGACCAGCCGAGTTCACTGCGCAGGGAATGGGAGCGCGCCGCGTAGCTGGTGAAGGCGAGCGGCGAGCGGGTGCTCGGTCCGGCCAGCGTTGTTTCGTGCTGGCTGCCCGTGCTGTCCATGCGGCTGTCCTCGTACAGCGCGCTCCAGGACAGGCTGGTGCCGGGGCGCGGCGTCCAGCCCAGGCGCGGCGCCAGCGTCGCCCGCGTGGCCGTGGCGGGCAAGCTGGCGTCGAACAGGCGCACTGCTGCGCTGGAATGGTCTTCGATGTGCAGGTGGTCCACGCGCTTGCTGTGTTCGGCCGTGGCGGCCAGGCCATACGCCAGCTCGGCGCCACGGCTGTCCCATTGCAGCACCGCCGACGGGTTGGCCGCGCCCTGCCGCCGTTCGACGGCGCCCTTGAAGTTGCGCTGGGCGCGCTGCGGCACCCGGCGCAGCACAATATTGATGCTGCCGGCAATGGCCTGGGCGCTGCTGTCGGCGCCGGGACTGCGCATGATCTCGATGCGCTCCACCATTTCCGGCGACAGGGTGTCGATGGCAAAACCGGGCGGCGCCGGGTCGCCATTGAGCAGGACCTGGGTGTAGCCGGCGCCCAGGCCGCGCATGCGTACTTCGCTGCCATTCATGGACAAGCCGGGCAGGCGCTGCAGGCTGGCGCCCAGGCTGCCGTCGCCAAAGCGCAGCACTTCCTCGCGCCCCAGCACCAGCTTGCCGGCGGTATCGTCGCGGCGCAGGGCGAGGGCGGAGGCACGGATTTCCACTTGGGGTGGGGCGGGTTCGGCGGCGAAGGCAGTGCTGGCGCCGAGCAGCAGCAGGGTCATGGTTTTCATGGCTGCGTAGTGTAGGCAGGTCGCCGCCGCGGCGCCGCTGCCGTGTGACGAAATGGGCCGCCCGCGTGACGGGCGGCGCCGGACGGGGTGCCGCGCGCCGGTATACTGCGCGGCATGAGAACTGCACGCTTTTTCCCAACGCTGGCGGCCAGCGTCGCCGTCTGGAGCGCGATCTGCGTGATCGGCGCGCTTTCGTCCTACGGCTCGGCCTTGCAACAGGGCGGCAACCCATCCTATCCGGCGCTGCTGGGCAGCTGGCTGGCGGTCCATGCGCTGATGATGGTGTTTACCGCCGCGCTCTACCTGGCCTTGCAGCGCTGGCCGCAGGCGCTGGCCCGGCCGCGCAGCATCGGCGTCGTCTACCTGCTGGTGCTGCTGCTGTTCCTGCCGCTGGAATTGCTGTTCGTCGCGCTGCAGGGCAAGTTCGGCCTGTTCAGCGCCTTCCTGGAGCTGGCCTGGACCACGTTCACCTACGTCACCGTGGTCGGTTTGCGCCTGTGGCAGCAGCAGCGCGCGCGCGAGAGGGATTTCCTGACCTTGCAGCTGCAACTGGAACAGCAGCGCCTGGCCGCGCTGCGCGGCCAGCTGGAACCGCATTTCATCTTCAACGCCTTGAACGCGATCAGCGCGCTGGTGCGGATGGACGACAAGGCGCTGGCCCTGACCGGCATCAGCCGCCTGAGCGGCCTGCTGCGCTATGCGCTGGCGGCCAGCACGCGCGACTGGGTGGCGCTGGAGGAGGAGCTGCAATTTGTGCGCGACTACCTGGCGCTGCAAGGCATGCGTTATGGCACGCGGCTGCAGGTGCGCTTCGAGGGCGACCAGGGCGCGGTGCTGGCGGCCGATTGCCCGCCGCTGCTGCTGCAGCCGCTGGTGGAGAACGCCCTGCGCCACGACCTCGATTGCCACGACGGCGCCGGCGATATCCATCTCGCTTTCGCGCAGCAGGGCGAGCAGCTGCATATCCGCATCAGCAACGCCGTGCGCGAGGTGGCGCCCAATCCCGGCCTGGGCCTGGGGCTGCGCAATACGGCGGCGCGCCTGCGCCTGGCCTGCGGGCCGGCCGCCTCGCTGCACACCGTGCGCGAGAACGGGCGCTTCACCGCCGACATCCGCCTGCCGCTGGAGCGCGCCGCGTGAAGATCCGCGCCCTGATCGTGGACGACGAGGAGCCGGGCCGCATCAACCTGCGCTACGGCCTGGCCGCGCATGGCGGCTGGGAAGTGGCGGCGGAGTGCGCCAGCGCGGCGGCCGCGCGCCGCGTGCTGGCCGCGCAGGAAATCGACGTGCTGTTCCTCGATATCCAGATGCCGGGCGACAGCGGCCTGGCGCTGGCGCGCGAACTGGCCGCGCTGGAGGCGCCGCCGCTGGTGGTGTTTGCCACCGCCTACAATGCGCACGCGATCGAAGCCTTCGAGGTGCATGCGCTGGACTACCTGCTCAAGCCATTCGACGACCAGCGCCTGGCGCAAGCGCTGGCACGCGCCGCCGCCATGCTGGAGCAACGCCAGCGCGCAGCGTACGGCCGCGCCTTGCGCGCCTTTTCCGCCCCGGCGCCGGCCTACCTGCAGCAGCTCAATGTGCGTTCGGTCGGTCGCATCGAGTGCGTGCAGGTGGAGGAAGTGCTGTGGATTGAAGCGGCCGGCAATTATGTCGAGCTGAGGCTGGCGCAGCGCCGCGTGCTGCACCGGGTGCCGCTGCGCCGCCTGGAGCAGCACCTGGACCCGGCCCAGTTCCTGCGCGTGCATCGCAGCGCCCTGGTGCGCTGCCGCGAGATCGCGCGGCTGGAGAAGGATGGCGAGGGCGGCAGCCAGCTGCTGCTGCGCTGCGGCGACCGCGTTGCCGTCAGCGAGCGTTACCTGGCAGCCGTCAAGGCGCGCGTGGCGGCTTAAACCAGGGCGGCGATGGCGCTGCCCATCTCGCTGGTGGAGGCGCTGCCGCCCATGTCGGGCGTGCGCGGACCCTGCACCAGCACGGTCTCGATGGCGCGCATGATGGCGTCGTGCGCCTGGGTGTAGCGGGCGTCGCCGTTGCCGAGGAAGTCGAGCATCATGGCACCTGACCAGATCATGGCCACCGGGTTGGCGATGTTTTTGCCGTAGATGTCGGGCGCTGAGCCGTGCACCGGCTCGAACAGGGAGGGCAGGGTGCGCTCCGGGTTCAGGTTGGCTGAAGGGGCGATGCCGATGGTGCCGGCGCAGGCCGGCCCCAGGTCGCTCAGGATGTCGCCGAACAGGTTGGAGGCGACGACCACATCGAAACGCTCTGGGCTCAGCACGAAGCGCGCCGCCAGGATGTCGACGTGGTACTGGTCCCAGCGCACGTCCGGATAGTGCGCCGCCATCGCCTTCACCCGCTCGTCCCAGTAGGGCATGCTGATGGCGATGCCGTTCGACTTGGTGGCGGAGGTCAGGTGCTTTTTCGGGCGCGACTGCGCCAGCTCGAAGGCGAACTGCAGGATGCGGTCCACGCCTTTGCGCGTGAACACGGCTTCCTGCAGCACGGTTTCGCGCTCGGTGTTTTCGAACAGGCGGCCGCCGACGGCCGAGTATTCGCCTTCCGTATTCTCGCGCACCACGTAGAAGTCGATATCGCCCGGCTGCTTGCCGGCCAGCGGGCAGGGCACACCCGGCATCAGGCGCACCGGGCGCAGGTTGACGTACTGGTCGAACTCGCGCCGGAACTTGAGCAGCGAGCCCCATAGCGAAATATGGTCGGGCACCGCGTCCGGCCAGCCTACCGCGCCGAAGTAGATCGCATCGAAGCCCTTCAGCTGGTCGAACCAGTCGGGCGGCATCATCTGGCCGTGCTGCATGTAGTAGTCGCAGTTGGCCCACTCGAAGGTGGTGAATTCGAGCGGCAGGCCGAAACGCGCGGCGGCGGCGTGCAGCGTGCGCAAGCCCTCCGGCATCACCTCCTTGCCGATGCCGTCGCCGGCGATGACGGCGATGCGGTGGGTGCTCATGCGGCCTCCGTATCCTCGACCGGGGCCGAACGCATCCACTGCACCAGCGGCCAGGCATCCTTGAAGGCGTCGGCGATCAGCGGCAGCAGCTGTTCCGGCTTGTTGAGCGGCAGTTTGACTTCCTGGTAGACGAAGAAGCTTTTCAGCTTGATGAATTCGATGTGCTCATGCCCCGCATCGAAGCCCTTGGGCGGACGCTGCAGCTTGTGCTCCTCGGTGATGGAGCCGTAGCGCGCCTTGAGCGCCTTGTTGTTGAGCGCCTTGCGGAAGCCGGCCGCGTCGTTGACCATATGGTTGCGCAGCGCCTTCAGGCGGTGCGGCGGCGGCAGGTATTCGCCGGCGCCGATGCCCAGCACCCCGTCCGGGCTGACCTGGAAGTACCAGGTCGGGCCGCCCGCCATGCTCGGGCGGCGCATGTCGTTGGGCGCGATGGCGGCCGAGAAGTGGGTCTTGTAGGGGCTCTTGTCGTGGGCGAAGCGCACGTCGCGGTTGATGCGGAACATGGCCTTCTTCGGGTTGCAGAACTTGACCTGGGCATCGAACTTGCCCAGTTCGGCGATGACCTGGGTCACCAGCTCCAGGAATTCTTCGCGCAGGATGTCGTAGCGCGGCTTGTTCATGACGAACCAGGGGCGGTTGTTGTTGTCGGACAGTTCGCTCAGGTAGCGGGTCAGGTCGCGCAGGTGCATGGTTATTTCTTGGCGAGGGGGCGTTTGCCCACCGTGAGTTGGAGATCGCTTTCGCGGCTCTTGCGCAGGATGCGCATGGTGGCCTGGCCGCCCGGCGTCAGCTGGGCGATCAGGTTCAGCATTTCATTGGTGTCTTTCACCGGCTTGCCGTCCACCGACAGCAGGATGTCGCCGGGGCGCATGCCGGCCTTGTCGGCCGGGCCGTTGCGCACCACGCCGGCGATGATGGCGCCCGAGTCGCGCTGCAGGCCGAAGCTGTTGGCCAGCTCCGGCGTGATTTCCTGCGATTCGACGCCGATCCAGCCGCGCACCACGTGGCCGTCCTTGATGATGGCTTCCAGCACGGTGCGCGCGGTACTGACCGGGATGGCGAAGCCGATGCCGACCGAGCCGCCGGTCTGCGAGTAGATGGCCGAGTTAATGCCGAGCAGGTTGCCCTGGGTGTCGATCAGGGCGCCGCCCGAGTTGCCGAAATTGATGGCGGCGTCGGTCTGGATGAAGTTCTCGAAGTGGTTGATGTGCAGGTTGTTGCGGCCCAGGGCGGAAATGATGCCCATGGTGACCGTCTGCCCCACGCCGAAGGGGTTGCCGATGGCCAGCACCACGTCGCCCACCTTGGCCTGCTCCACCTGGCCCAGGGTCACGGCGGGCAGCTTGTCGAGGGTGATGCGGATTACGGCCAGGTCGGTTTCCGGGTCGGTGCCGACCAGGGTGGCGGGCGCCTTGCGCCCGTCCGGCAGCACCACCTGGATTTCCTCGGCCGCTTCCACCACGTGGTAATTGGTCAGGATATAACCCTGGGTGCTGACGATGACGCCCGAGCCCAGGCTGTTCTGGTCGTCCTCCTCTTCCCGTTCGAAGAAGCGCTTGAAGAACGGGTCGCGCGCCAGCGGGTGGCGCTTGCGCACCGCCTTGGTGGTGAGGATGTTGACCACGGCCGGCATGGCGCGGCCGGCCGCCACGCGGTAAGAGCCGGGCGAGGGCGGCAGGCTGGCATCGGCCAGCGCCGCCCCGCGCAGGGCGGGCGGCGCGCCCACGGCGGCGGGGCCGGGCCGCTGCACCGCCGTATAGACAAAGTACAGTGCCAATGCGATGGTCACCGTTTGTGCAAACAATAACCAGAGTTTTCGCATGGCTGCTGTGCTACAAAAAGGAGGTTAACTCCTATTTTCGCAAAGAATCGCGAATTTCGCGCAGCAGCACGATATCTTCCGACGGCGGTGCCGGTTCGGCCGGGGCCGCTGCCGGGGCCTCATCGCGCCGCAATTTGGCCACCAGGCGCACCATCTGGAATATGACGAAGGCCAGAATGATGAAATTGAGCAAAATGGTAAAGAAATTGCCGTAAGCCAATACCGCGCCCAGCTTTTTCGCTTCCGCCAGGCTCAGATTGGCGGCCTGGCCATTCAGGGGCAGGTAATAATTGGCGAAATCGAGGCCGCCAAGCAACATACCGATCGGCGGCATGATGACATCGGCCACCAGCGAATCGACAATCTTGCCGAAGGCGGCACCAATGATGACACCGACCGCCAGGTCGATCACATTGCCTTTCATGGCAAATTCTTTAAATTCTTGCAACATCGCCATAACATATTCTCCGAAAAAGTTCATGGATTTGCATCAACTTTGCGGGAAAAATATGGAACACGCAAGGGGCCGCAAAGTGGGGACGGCTTGGCGCATTGCAAGGTTTTGCTTTAATTCGTGTCTTCACTCCTTTATAATTTAAGGTTGCTAGAAGCTTTGTTAACTGTCTAATAAAGATTTCAGATTTTTGACTGATTGGGGTTAGTATGAGTAACGAAAAGCAGGTCGATTCCAGCCGTCGCGGGCTGCTCGTCGCCACGTGTGCGGCGGGTGGTGTGGTCGGTTTGGGCGCCACTGGCGCCCTGGTAAGCACGTTCCAGCCCTCCGAGCGCGCGAAAGCCGCCGGCGCACCGGTTGAAGTGGATATCTCCACGCTGCAGCCGGGCGAAATGAAAACCGTCGAATGGCGCGGCAAGCCAGTCTGGATCCTGAAGCGTACGCCCGATATGGTCGAGTCGCTGAAGAAGACCGAAGGCGCCGTGGCCGACCCCAAATCCGAGCGTACCCCGGACATGCTGACGCCGGAATACGCCCGCAATCAGTACCGCTCCATCAAACCTGAAATCCTGGTCGCCGTGGGCATTTGCTCGCACCTGGGTTGCTCGCCTTCCTCCAAGTTCCAGACCGGCGCCCAGCCGTCGCTGCCGGACGACTGGGCCGGCGGCTTCCTGTGCCCATGCCACGGTTCCACCTTCGACATGGCCGGCCGCGTGTTCAAGAACAAGCCGGCCCCGGACAACCTGGAAGTGCCGCGCCACATGTACCTGGGCGACTCCAAGCTGGTTATCGGTAAAGACGAGAAAGGCGAGGCATAATCCATGGGCGCTTTCAAGGAAACCAAATTCCCGGCCGATGCACCGGCCGCACAAAAGGCACTGGGCTGGGTCGACGACCGCTTCCCGCTGACCAAACTGTGGAACGACCAATGGGGTAAATACTACGCCCCGAAAAACTTCAACTTCTGGTACATCTTCGGCTCGCTGGCCATGCTGGTGCTGGTGCTGCAGATCGTCACCGGCATCTTCCTGACCATGCACTACAAGCCGGACGCCAACCTGGCGTTCGCCTCGGTCGAATACATCATGCGCGAAGTGCCATGGGGCTGGCTGGTGCGTTACATGCACTCGACCGGCGCTTCGGCCTTCTTCATCATCGTCTACCTGCACATGACCCGCGGCCTGATGTACGGTTCCTACCGCAAGCCGCGCGAGCTGATCTGGCTGTTCGGTTTCGCCATCTTCCTGTGCCTGATGGCCGAAGCGTTCTTCGGCTACCTGCTGCCATGGGGCCAGATGTCGTACTGGGGCGCGCAGGTGATCGTCAACCTGTTCGGCGCCATCCCGCTGATCGGCCCTGACCTGTCGCTGTGGATCCGTGGTGACTACGTGGTGTCCGACGCCACCCTGAACCGCTTCTTCGCCTTCCACGTGATCGCCATCCCGCTGGTCCTGCTGGGCCTGGTGGCGGCGCACCTGATCGCCCTGCACGAAGTCGGTTCGTCCAACCCGGACGGCATCGAAGTGAAGGAAAACCTGGGCCCGGACGGCCACCCGGTCGATTCCATCCCGTCGCACCCGTACTACACCGTGCACGACCTGTTCGGCGTGTCGGTGTTCCTGACCATCTTCTCGGCCGTGGTGTTCTTCGCGCCGGAAATGGGCGGCTACTTCCTGGAATACAACAACTTCCTGCCAGGTGACTCGCTGAAGACCCCGCCGCACATCGCGCCGACCTGGTACTTCACGCCGTTCTACTCGGTGCTGCGCGCCACCACCGCCGACTTCATGTGGGTGCTGATGGCGGCCACCGCGGCCTACGTGTCGTTCGTCTGGCTCAAGTCCAAGCTGTCCTTCATGACCAAGTCCATCATCGCCGCGATCGCCCTGGTGGCCATCATCGGCATGTTCCCATGGGCGCTGGACGCCAAGTTCTGGGGCGTGGTGTTCTTCGGCGGTTCCGTGGTGATCCTGGCCTTCCTGCCATGGCTCGACCACTCGCCGGTGAAATCGATCCGCTACCGTCCGCAAGGCCACAAGTACCTGTACCTGGGCCTGGCGATCGCGTTCGTCACCCTCGGTTACCTGGGCGTGCAGGCGCCTAGCCCGGTCGGCACCATCGTGTCGCAAGTGGCTACCCTGTACTACTTTGCGTTCTTCCTGCTGATGCCATGGTGGAGCACCATGGGCACGTTCAAGAAAGTGCCGGACCGCGTCACTTTCCATCCGCACTGATCGACCAAGCAGAACGCTAAGCAAAGGACTACATAATGATCTTTTCCAAGAAACTGCTGGCCCTCCTGGCCCTGGTACCTGCGCTGGCCTTCGCCAGCGGCGGCGGCCACCCACTGGACAAAGCACCGGACCGTTCGCACAATATGGCTGCCCTGCAAAACGGCGCCAAGCTGTTCGTGAACTACTGCCTGAACTGCCACAATGCGTCGAGCATGCGCTACAACCGCCTGCGCGACCTGGGCCTGACCGAAGAGCAGATCAAGAACAACCTGCTGTTCACCGGCGAAAAAGTGGGCGAGCTGATGACCACCGCCATGCCGGCCAAGGATGCCAAGGCCTGGTTCGGCACCGTGCCGCCCGACCTGTCCGTGATCGCCCGCGCCAAAGCCGGTCCGGACGGCTCCGGCGCCGACTACCTGTACACCTACCTGCGTACCTTCTACAAGGACGAGACCCGTCCGACCGGTTTCAACAACCTGGTGCTGCCGAACGCGGCAATGCCACACGTGTTGTGGGACCTGGAAGGCGTGAAGGCAGCCAAGTTTGAAGAAGTGGCTGACCCGCACGACGCAAGCAAGAAGATCCACAAATTCGCGGGCTTCGAGCAGGTGAGCAAGGGCAGCATGACCAAGCTGGAATACGACACCGCCGTGGCCGACATCGTCGGCTACATGGAGTGGATGGCCGAGCCAGCCGCCCAGAAGCGCAAGCAGCTGGGCGTATGGGTGCTGATCTTCATGACTATCTTCGCGACCCTGGCATGGCGCCTGAACGCGTCGTACTGGAAAGAAGTCAAATAATCGCGTGCGCCGGTTCGCCGGCGCGTGTTTGCGCCGCCGGGACTGTGCCGGCGGCCCAACTGGGGTGAACCGTTCGCGGTCTCGCCCCCTTTGTTTCTAAGGAACTAGGAAAATGATGGTTCTCTATTCGGGCACCACGTGCCCATTCTCCCAGCGCTGCCGCCTGGTCCTGTTTGAAAAAGGCATGGACTTTGAAGTGCGCGATGTTGACCTGTTCAACAAGCCGGAAGATATTTCGACCATGAACCCATACGGCCAGGTACCGATCCTGGTCGAGCGTGAACTGATCCTGTACGAGTCGAACATCATCAATGAGTACATCGACGAGCGCTTCCCGCACCCGCAGCTGATGCCGGCCGACCCGCTGATGCGCGCCCGTGCCCGCCTGATGCTGTTCAACTTCGAGAAGGAACTGTTCGTGCACGTGCACACGCTGGAAAGCGAGCGCAACAAGGCGAACGACAAGAGCCACGACAAGGCGCGCGCGGAAATCCGCGACCGCCTGACCACGCTGGCGCCGCTGTTCCTGAAGAACAAGTACATGCTGGGCGACGAGTTCTCCATGCTGGACGTGGCCGTGGCCCCGCTGCTGTGGCGCCTGGACCACTACGGCATCGAGCTGTCGAAGACCGCGGCGCCGCTGATGAAGTACGCCGAGCGCATCTTCTCGCGCCCGGCCTACATCGAAGCGCTGACTCCATCCGAGAAAGTAATGCGCCGTTAATGCGGCTCCTGCGGCGCGCCTTTGCGGCGCGCCGCAACTTATAGTTGTGAACATGGCAGAAATCTCCACCAAGCCCTATATGCTGCGCGCCATTTACGAATGGTGCACCGACTGCGGCTATACCCCCTACCTGGCTGTCAAAGTCGATGGCGCGACCCAGGTGCCGATGGAATACGTCAAGAAAGGTGAGATCGTCCTGAACATCAGCTTCGGCGCCACCTCCGGCCTGAAGATGGATAACGACGCGATCCACTTCCACGCCCGCTTCGGCGGCGTGTCGCGCGAAATCTACGTCCCGGTCAATAATGTGATGGCGATCTACGCCAACGAAAACGGCCAGGGCATGGCGTTCGAGCCGCTGCTGGACCAGGCGCCGGCGCCGAAAGCACCGGCCCCGGTGGAAGAGGCGGCGCCCGCGCCGACCCTGGCATCGGTGCCGACCGCGTCCGCCCCGCGCAGCACCGACGACAATGGTCCGGACGATGGCGGCGAGCCGCCAAAGAAAGGCGGCCGTCCTACACTGACACGCATTAAATAGCGTATAATCGCGGCGAAAGTTTTACAGCCGGCTTAGCTCATCAGGTAGAGCAGTTGATTTGTAATCATCAGGTGGCGGGTTCGAGTCCTGCAGCCGGCACCAATAAAATCAAAGGGCTACAGCTTCTAAGGCTGTAGCCCTTTGTCATTCTGGGGGTATTTGCTGCATTTTCGCCGCCGAAAGGGCTATCCAACCCGAGTCAAAACACTCAAGTCGACGCGGGAAGCCGAAGATTGGGCGTCCGGGGGCGAGACTTATGTGACCAAGGATACCCTTCGGACATTTCCCAACGCCTTAAAGCAGGTCATTAGCCTAGGAGAGCGGATGCGCTTTGCGCGATCCCGCGGCAAGATGTCATGGTTGCGGGTGCTGGGGTTGTCCAAAGACATCGACTTCAGCCTTTCACATCAAAATTATCTGACATTCGGATATACACGATATATCTGATATTCGAGTATTTCCGTTTTATCTGAGATCCAGTAGGCCATATGTCGAAGCAGCGCCCAAAAATAGTCCCATGGCCGCGGCACCTCTGGTAGAGCGCCGGAAGTTGGCGATTGCCCGAGCGCGGCCGCCGGCCAATGACCCGCTCCACCTGAGACCGCTATCTCGATCAGCGATGGCGTTTGATCCAATGATCGAGACTAATCGTACCGCCGCCATTGGCGATCAGCGGCAGCAGCAAGGCGGCCCAGCTGAGGTGGGTTGGCCAGGCTTGCGGATAGACGAAAAGCTGGATGACGGCGGTCATGCCGAGCAGCCCCAGGGCTGCGGTGCGGGTGAACAGGCCAGCGACCAGGAGCATTGGCAGCGCGTGTTCGGCGAACGTGGCCAGCTGGGCGGCAAGCTCGGGTGGGATCAGGGGCAGCATGTATTCGTACTGGAACAGCTGCAGCGTTGACTCTTTCAGCGTGAACCAGCCTTCTACTTTGGTGCGGCCGGAGAGAAAGAAGATGGCAGCCACCGCGAGACGTGCGGCCAAGAGTTGGAGCGAGGCGGGCAGCAGGCGCGCGGCGAGGGCGGGCAGGGCAGCGGGGTCGGTGGCTGGGGCATTGGCCGGGGCATTGGCCGGGGCGTAGCGGGTGTTCATGAGGTATCTCCTTTTCAGTGGATCAGGTGCGCCATTTGCCCTGGCGCGCCAGGGTGGCTGCCGCGTCGGCGATTTGTTGGGCGGCGGCATCGGCGGGAAGGGCGATTGTTGGGACTGCGGCCGCGTCGGCGGCGGGGCGCGCGCCAGGGCCGGCCAGGACCAGCCCGACTACGCGAGTGCGGCGTATTTGCGTGGTGGCTTCGGCCGCATGGGCGGCGTCGCCAGTGCCGACAAAGACGGCTTCGGGCATGTGGAGCTTGTCGATGAAGTCGATCAGGTCCTGGCCTAGCGTTTGCGGTGCGGCGTCACGCAGATGCGGCAGCAGGACCTGGAAGCCTTGGGCGGCAAGCAAAGCGGCAGTTTCGGCGTGCTGTTCGAGGCTTTGGCCGTGGCTGCGGGCGAGCACGATGGGGCGCCCGCTTTCCGGGCCGGCAGCGTGGTAGCCGGGTGCGTTGGCGACGGCGCGCAGGACGTCGGTGGCGCTGTGCAAGGGCAGCGCGGCATCCGCAAGGGCTGGTGCGAATGCGAGGCTGGCGGCGCCGGCAAGACCGGTCAGTGCCGCCAGCATGAAGAAGCGGCGTGATTCATTCATGATCGACTCCTGTAATCAGTTCACTGCCTAGCCAGTCGGCCAGCATGGCGCCGGCACTGGCGATGCCTTGTTCTTCGCCCAGGCGTTCGACCAGCAGGGCGCACAGGCCGGCAAAGCTGCCGTCGTTCCGCAAATGCGCCAGCGCGGCGTATTCAACGGCGTCCAGTGCGCGCAGGCAGGCGACGAAGCCGCGCCGCCAGACGAGCAGGCCGCCGGGGGCCGGCAGCATCTCGCCCTCGCAGGGGGCGCCGTCGCGCAGGGCGAACCAGAGGTCGGCTGCGTTGCTGCTGGCGGCGCGCAGGTGCATGGTAGGTGTGGCCTGCAGGCGCGCCTGGTCCCAGTCGACAGCGGCCAGTGCTTCGGCTGCGACCGGGGCGGCGTCGGGGCCGATGAAGGCCTGGCCCAGGGCGTGCTCGATCCAGGCCAGCTCGTGCAGGTCGGGATTGTCGGGGAAGAGCCTTTCCAGGGTGGCGCCGAAGCCGTCGGCGTAGGCGTCCAGCGTCCAGGCGTGCGGTGGGTGGGCGCTGATGTGCGCCGCGGCCGCGTGCAGGAAGGCTGGTTCGCCGATGAAGGCGCGCAGCAGGGGATAGCTCTCTTCCAGGCAGCCGACCAGCTGGGCGCGGTAGTTGTTCAGGTAGACAGCCTGGCCCAACGCGGTGCGGGCCGCGCTGCCCGCGGCCGCCTCGGGTTGCGCTGCGGCGGGCGCGTCGGCTGCCAGCATGGCGTGGAAGGTGCGCTGGGTGTCGGCCAGGTTCATGCTGCCTCCCGGTGCGCGGCCAGGCGGCGCGCTGTATCGAGTTCGGCCAGCAAGTCGGCCAGCGGCGGGATGTCGCCATCGCGCTCGATCATGGTGGCGGCGTTGCTGCAGCGGGCGATGGTTTGCGCGTAGAGCGTCCACACCGCATCGCACACGGCGCTGTCGTGGGTGTCGATGAGCAGGCCGTTGCCCTGGCTGTGGCCGGCCAGGTGGATCTGGCGCACGCGCTCCAGCGGCAGGCCGCGCAGGAAGTCCTGCGGGTCGAAGCCGTGGTTGCTGGCGCTGACAAAGACATTGTTCACGTCCAGCAGCAGGCCGCAGCCGGTGCGGCGCGCCATGGCGGCGATGAACTCCCATTCGCTCATGCTCGATTCGGCATACACCAGGTAGCTGGAGGGGTTCTCGACCAGCATGGTGCGCCCCAGCGCTTCCTGCGCGCGGTCGATGTTGTTGCAGATGATGTCGAGCGCCTCCTGCGTGTAGGGCAGCGGCAGCAGGTCGTGCGAGTTGAAGCGGCCGGTGCGCGACCAGCTCAGGTGGTCGGAGACGAACAGCGGATCGACTTCGTCCACCAGGGCGCGCAGGCGCGCCAGGTAGTCGGCGCGCAGGCCGTCGGCGGAGCCGAGCGACATCGACACACCATGCAGCGCCACCGGATAGCGCTGGCGCACGCGGCGCAGGATATCGCGCGGCTGGCCGCCAGCGACCATGAAGTTCTCCGAGATCACTTCGACGAAATCGACATCGACTTCGCCTTCCAGGAAATCGCGGTAGTGCTCGCGGCGCAGGCCGAGGCCAAAGCTGTGTGCATGCATGGTGTGCCTCCGTCAGTGGCTTACTTCTTCTCGGTCAGGGTGCCGCCCAGGGCCTTGCACTCGCTCGGGGTTTTCACCAGCACGCCGTGGCCCTTGCACTCGTTCAGGCCCTTGCAGTCGTTCTTCGAGGTGGCGCACAGGCTGGTGCCCTTGCAGGTGTTGATGCCGTAGCAGCGGCCCGGCTCTTCCTTGGCCTTTTCGGCGGCGAAGGCGGGCGCCGACAGGGCGGCGGAAGCGAGGGCGATCAGGGCGGCGGCGCCGGCCAGGCTGGCGCGCGATTTGGTGGTGATGGTCATGGCATTTCTCCTTTGGGTTTAAAGGACGCTGTTGGCAGCGTCTTCGATGACTTTCGCAACCGCTTCCGGCTGCGAGACTTGCACTGCATGGCTTGCCGCGATCTCGGTGACTTTGGCGCCGGCACGCTGGTACATCCAGCGCTGCAGCTCGGGGTTCAGCAGCCGGTCCTGGGTGGCGACGATGGCGTAGCTGGGCTTCTGGCGCCACATGGCGAACCAGCTTGGGGTGCCCATCAGCACATTGCTGACCGGGACCTGGGCGGCGGCCATGAAGTTGACGCGGTTCGGCGTCAGGTCGGCCGCCAGGTCGGCGTGGAAGGCCGCGCGGTCGTAGAACAGGAAGCCGGCGCGGTCGGGACGCGCACCTTCGCCGGCGCCGGGCATCGATGCCAGCAGCTGTTGCGAGTTCTCGCCGACTTCCGGCATCAGCGCGGCCACGTAGACCAGCGCCTTGACCTTGTCGCCGGTGGCGACGTTGGACACGACGGTGCCGCCGATGCCGCTGCCCACCACCACCACGTTGCCGAACTGCTGGAAGATCGCTTTGCGCGCAATGGCGATATCGTCATCGAGCGACGTGTGCGGCAGGTGGGCCACGGTCACGTTGAAGCCTTTCAGGCGCAGCGAGTCGTGCACCACGCGCCAGCTGGAGGCATCCAGGAAGGCGCCCGGCACGATGACGATGTTCTTTGCTGCCGTCGATGCCGGCGCCGGTGCCGGTGCCGCGGCAGGCCCGGCGGCGTGTGCGGCGGTGGCGGCCAGGGCCAGCGCGACTGCGCTTGCGAGGACGCGCTTCATTGCTTCACCGGCTTCAGCGAGCCGTAGCCTTTAGGGGTTTTGATGCTGGTGCAGGTGCCTTTTTCCACCAGCGTCCAGGCATCGCCCTGGTAATCGACTTTGGAGGTGCCGGCGCACGAGCTGCCCGGACCGGCCGAGCAATCATTCTGGCCTGCTTTGGAGACGCCGTAGCATTTCTCCATTTCTTTCTTGGGTTCAGCTGCGCCTGCGGCGGATGCGCACAGGGCGATGGCGAGGGTGGCTGCAATACCTGCGTAAGTGGTTTTCATAATCTTGGTTTCCTTGGTTAAGGTGTGACCAGATTACGGGGGCAGTGTGTATCGCTTGTGTCGGCCGCGTCGGGCCAGGTGGCGCCCAATGTATCTGGCGCACGGCCAGATACATTGGCATACAAAAAAGTCTTACGGCAGGGTGCCGACGTCGACGGCCGGGGCCTGGCCCGTGGCCGGGCGGGTGAAGTACTGGTTGGTCGTGACGTTGGGGCTGAAGAAGCCGCCATTACGCAGGTAGAACTGGCCGTCCAGCAGGCCGCCGGCATAGTCCAGGCGCTGGGCGTTGTTGGCGGTGGCGTCGCCGGTGAAGCGCGCTGTCACCAGCTCGGTCCAGGCGCCGCTGGTGCTGCGCGCCCATTGGTTGTTGAGCAGGACGCGCCGCTCCAGGTAGCCTTTGGTGTCGAGGAAGTTTTCGAGGAAGGAGTAGACGCCGGCGTGGTAGGTGGTGGTGGCGGGGCGCTTCCATGTAGCGATGAAGCGCCAGGCGTTGGTTTCCGGCGCGAAGAACCAGGCCGAGAAGTCGGTGGCGCCGGCGCCGTCCGGTGCCGCGCGCGTGATGAAGCGGTAGGTGTTGCCGGCGACCCAGTTGTACAGCAGGTAGGACTGGCCGCCCGTGCCCTCGCCGCCGAAGCCGTTGTCGACCACGTTCGGGCCCTTGCGCACCAAAGTGGTCTTGGCGCCGTTGTCCGCGTCCCAGACCGAGAACAGCACGCGGCGCTCGGTCGGCGAGTTGACCTGGATGCCGAAGTAGCCGCCGTTGAAGCCGTTCGACATGAAGTAGGAGCCGATCTTGTCCTCGCCCACCGGCACCGTCATCTCGTTGTAGAAGTATTCGGTATTGGCCGGCACTGCATAGCCCATGTGGACCGAAGGGCCGCGGCGCGACCAGTAGTAGTTGGCGGCGTCGTCGGCATAGTTCAGGCTTGCCGCGCTGCTGACGCGCAGCGCCGAGACGTCGCCGAAGTAGCTGCCGGCTTTGCTGATGCCTTGCAGGTCCACGCGCACATAACCGGCGGCCGGTACGTTGATGGTGCCGATGGCGTAAGTTCTGGTGGGGCCCTTGCTGAGATCCAGCACGAAGGGCGTGCCGTTGGCGGTCACGCGGATCTTGCTGCTGTTGCCGCCGGCCAGGCGCGCGTCGAGCGCCAGCGTGGCGCTGCCCGGCGCGGCCATGCGGAACCAGATGCTGGTGACGGTGCTGGCGCTGGTCCAGTTGGCCAGGCCATTGCTGTTGATGTTTTCTGTGGCGCCGGGGCCGGCGCTGGTGACAAAGGCGTTGCCGGCCAGGGCCACGACAGCGCCGCCCGCAGCCGGTGCTGCCTTTTTCAGCAGGGTGTTGAAGTTGGCGGGCTGGCCGGCGGCGGCGGCGGCCGAAAGCGCAAGAATAGCTAAGATAATCCTTCGTTTCATCATGGTCTCCTTTCAAATTTTAAATAAATCGAAAGGTAAACTACGATGATTCGAAAGTTAACGCAAGGCCTGCAGGATGCGTGCGCTGTCGATACGTTGCGCCAGCTTGCGGCCCTGGGCGCGCAGGCGGTCCAGGGCTTCGTCGATCTCCGCTGGACGCGGCTGCAGCGGCCCGAGGGCGCGGGCCAGCTTGGGCAGCAGCTCGCGTTGCAGGTAGCGCTCGCCCATCTGGCTCAATTGCCAGGCCACGCCGCCCAGGCTGAGGAAAAAGGCGATGATGAAGCCGGTGTCCATGTTTTCGGGCGCCTGCTGGCGCAGCGCCATCAGCACCACCACGCAAAAGGCGAACGCCCCGCCGATGGCCCACCACACTTCGCGGTCGAGCCGGGTGGCTGACTCGTACTGGTCCAGCGCGTCGGCTTGCAGGCGCAGCGCAGCGTCGAGCTGGCGCCGGCGCTCGGACTCGTCCAGCAGCAAGGGCGCCTCGCGCAGGCGTGCCGCCGCAGCCAGCGCATCGGCATGGCGGATCGACAGGTGCGGATTGGTGGTTTGTTCCAGTTGTACCAGCGGCAGCTGTTCGGCGCTGAGCTGCTTGTAATGGCCCACTTCCACTGGCAGCACCGTGCCGCAATCGCAGCAGCTACGCTGGTAGCCGGCCAGCTCGCCTTTGCTGACGGTGATGTAGTACAGGTGCCAGGCCATGCCGATGCGCTGCACGGCGAAGGCGCGCGTGGCGTGGCATACAGGGCAGAAGTCGGCCACATAGCCGGCGTGGGTGTAGACCGGCTTCTTGCCCCAAACGAATATCATGCAGTTCCTCCTGTGTCGGTTCGCCAGGCCATTATAGGCGGGCGGCGGCGAGCGCGGCCAGGAGAGCCGCTAGTGCCCCTTGAGCTCGGGCGGCAGTTCGCCTGCAATCATGCGCTCGATCCACAGCGCCAATTGATCCGACGAGGCTTGGTGAATGACATCGGTGAACTGGCCGGAAGCTGGTCCGCCATTGTGCGCGACCAGGAGCTGCAAGATGCGGCGCCTTTCAGCAAGCTCCGCTTCGGCCCTGCCCTGGGCTATGCCTTGATCGCGGCCTTGCTCAAGACCTTGCTCAAGACCTTGCTTGAGCCCCTTCTGCAGGCCTCTCTCAGTTGCCTGGAATTCGAGCAAGTGTTCAAAATCTCTGAACTTGTGTTCGAACATCATATAAATTTCCTCCAAACTGCATTCTGGTGGAAGTTTTTGCATATCAAATGTGACGCCCAACTGGCGCCTGATCCAATCCGCGATTGTCCGCGACAGATCAGGGTTGTGTTGGCGGCGCGCCCAGACAGCAATTGTTGCAAGCTCGGGTACGAGCTGGAACTGCCGCTCATCGGCCTGTTCAATTTCCAGCAGGGCACGAATCAGCGGCGACGCATTGTGTCGATCCACCAGGTGGTATTTTAGCCCCGGTTGAAGCGCGTCCAAGTACGGATCGACCTGTGGACGAAGCTGCACAAGCGAAGTTGCGGCAGTCCATGGCGCACGGCCGCAGTACAGCACCAACGGCAGCACAACGGGTAGATGGCCGTGTGTGGCGCGGTGCTGGTGAACGAGGTCTTCGCACAGCAGGCCGCTGTAGGAAAGCATGCGCAGCGCCATGAACTGTTCGGGCCGGGCCTGGAACTCCACCAGCATGTAAATATTCGGCCGCGCGCCGCGATGGATGCACCAGACGATATCGTCATGCCGCTGCTGGCCGCTGCGGTTGATGTAGCTGGAGTTGACGCGCTCGAGGTCGCCGGGCCGGATGCGGCGCGCCCAAGGGAGGGGCAAGGCGCAGCGCAGCAGTTCGCAGGCCAGCTCGGGGAAGGCGAACAGTTGCTTGAAGTCGATATCGCTGCCGGCGGCCATGCCCCAGTCTAAGCCGGGGCATGGCGCCAGTTTTTGGCGCCGCGCAAAGGCGGCGCACATTCAGGCGGCGGCTTTTTCCTCGCGCAATTCGCGGCGCAGGATCTTGCCGACGTTTGACTTGGGCAGGGTGTCGCGGAACTCGATGTGCTTGGGCTTCTTGTAGGCCGTGAGCTGCTGCCTGCAGTAGTCCATCAGCAGCTCGCTGGTGAGCGCCGGGTCCTTGCGCACAACGTACAGCTTGACCGCTTCGCCGGACCCGGCATCGGGCACGCCGACGCAGGCGCATTCCAGCACCATCGGGTGCGCGGCCACCACGCATTCCACTTCGGTCGGGTAGACGTTGAAGCCGGACACCAGGATCATGTCCTTCTTGCGGTCGACAATGCGCACATAGCCGCGTTCGTCCATGATGCCGATATCGCCCGACTTGAAGTAGCCGTCGGCGGTCATCACGGCGGCGGTCTCGCTCGGACGGCGCCAGTAGCCGGCCATCACCTGCGGGCCGCGGATGGCGATTTCGCCGGGCTGGCCGAAGGGCAGGGGCGCGCCCGCATCGTCGAGGATGGCCACTTCGGTGGACGGCACGGGCAAGCCGATCGTGCCGCTGAAGCCCTGCTGGTCGGTGCGGCACAGGGTGGCGGTGGGCGACGTCTCCGACAGGCCGTAGCCTTCCAGGATCGGGCTGCCGGTCGCCTGCAACCAGCGATCACTGACCACCTGCTGCACCGCCATGCCGCCGCCGAGCGTGATGCGCAGGCCGGAGAAGTCGACCTGCTCCAGGCCCGGCTGGTTCAGCAGCGCATTGAACAGCGTGTTCACACCGGGGAAGAAGTTGACGCGGTAGCGCGCCAGTTCCTTGACGAAGCCCGCCATGTCGCGCGGGTTGGGCACCAGCAGGTTCATGGCGCCCCAGCGCGCGCCCATCAGCATGCAGGCGTTTAGCGCCAGGATGTGGTACAGCGGCAGCGCGCACACCGTCACCACCTGCCCGCGCGCGCGGATATCGGCCAGCGCCGGCGCGGCCCAGGCATCGTTCTGCAGCATATTGGCGATCACGTTGCGGTGGGTCAGCGTGGCGCCTTTCGAGAGGCCGGTGGTGCCGCCGGTGTACTGCAGGAAGGCGACATCGTCGTGGCCCAGCGCCACCTCGCGCAGCGCGTGGCCGCGCCCGGCGCGCAGGGCGGTGCGGAACGGCACGGCGCCCGGCAGGCTGAAGTCCGGCACCAGCTTCTTCACCTTGCGCACCACGAAGTTGACCAGCGCGCCTTTGCCCATGCCCAGCAGGTCGCCCATGCTGGCCAGCACAATGTGCCTGATGCGCGTGCGCGGCAGGACCTTCTCCAGCGTGGTGGCGAAATTCTCCAGGATGAAGATAGCCTCGGCGCCGGAGTCGGCCAGCTGGTGTTCCAGCTCGCGCGCCGTGTAGAGCGGATTGACGTTGACCACCGTGTAGCCGGCGCGCAGCACGGCCGCCACCGCGACCGGGTATTGCAGCACGTTCGGCATCATCACCGCCACGCGCGCCCCCTTGGCCAGGCCGCATTGCTGCAGCCAGGCGGCCAGGTGGCGCGAGTGCTGCTCCCACTCGCGGTAGCGCATGGTGCTGCCCATGCAGGCGTAGGCATTTTGCCCGGCGTAGCGGGTGAACGACTCCTCCAGCAGCTTGGGCAGCGAAGCATACAGGCCGGGATCAATGGTGGCGGGGACGCCATCGGGGTAGGAATGCAGCCAGACTTTTTCTGCGGTCATGCGGTCTCCTCTCTTATGCGTATCAATGCGTGCGTCTT
Organism: Pseudoduganella sp.; assembly: GCF_041914865.1. Classification (NCBI taxonomy): domain Bacteria; kingdom Pseudomonadati; phylum Pseudomonadota; class Betaproteobacteria; order Burkholderiales; family Oxalobacteraceae; genus Pseudoduganella; species Pseudoduganella sp. The sequence continues at coordinate 38,107 of NZ_JAYSCO010000051.1, forward strand.
GTCATCGGCGCCGGGGCCGGCCACCGTCTCGATCTGTTCCGGCTGCAACTTGCGCCCGTCGGCCGCCAGGATGCCGACCCCGGCCACCGGCAGGCCGGTCGCTTTTTCCACCAGCGCCAGGCGCGCGCCCTGCGGGTTGGGCGCCCATTGCTCGCCCCACAGCGTCATCGCCGCCAGGACGGGGTAGAGCGCGCGGCCCTTCTCGGTCAGCCGGTAATGCACGATGCGCGCATCAGTGGCCGACGCCTGGCGCAGCAGGATGCCGTGCTCCACCAGCTTGCCCAGGCGCTGCGCCAGGATGCTGGTGCTGATGCCCAGGTGCTGCTGGAAGTCCTGGAAGCGGCTCATGCCGCAGAAGGCGTTGCGCAGGATGACCAGGCTCCACCACTCGCCCACCTGTTCCAGGGTCTGGGCGATGGGGCAGTTCATGCCGGCGAAGGAATTTTTGCTCATGCATTAACTGTATGGCAATTTACTTCGGTAACGCAAGCGATTTTTGCGCGGCATGGCGCCCGCCGGCGCCATGGATGCTTACTGTTTGAAGACCTTGCCCGCTGCCATCACGAACGGCACCTGCTTCAGGACTTTCACATCCTTCAGCGGGTCGCCATTGACGGCGATGATGTCGGCGGCCTTGCCCGCCTCCAGCGTGCCAGCCACGGCGGATACGCCCAGCAGGTCGGCCGCATTCACGGTGGCGGCCTTGATGGCTTCCGCCGGGGTCATGCCGAATTCCACCATGTATTCGAATTCATCGGCGTTGCGGCCATGCTTGGACACGCCGGCATCGGTGCCGAAGGCGATCTTCACGCCGCTCTTGTGTGCCAGCTTGAACGACTTGCCGGTGATGCCGATGCGCCATTTGATCTTCTCCAGCACGCTCGGCTCGTAGGCGTTCGGGTTGGCCGCCAGGCGCTCCTTGTAGCCGTTCACGGTGGACATGGTGGACACGTAGTAGGCGCCCGATTTCAGGAACAGCTTCACGCTCTGCTCGTCGAGCAGGGTGCCGTGTTCGATCGAGTCGGCGCCCATGGCCAGCGCCAGGTCGACGCCATCCTTGCCATGCGCATGCACCGCCACCTTCTTGCCATACAGGTGGGCGGTTTCGATCAGGGCCTTGGCCTCGTCATCGAACATCTGTTTGCCGACGCCGGCGCCGATCTTGCTGTTCACGCCGCCTGTGGTAGCGATCTTGATCACGTCCACGCCGCGCCCGACCTGCAGGCGCACCGCCTTGCGGCACTCCTCCGGACCGTCGCATACATTGTCGGTGTGGATGCCTTCCTGCACCCAGTCGGCGTAGCCGAGGCGGCCGTCCATATGGCCCGAGGTGGCGGAAATCGAGGTGCCTGCATCGATGATGCGCGGACCCTTGACCCAGCCCTTGTTGATGGCGTCGCGCAGCGCCAGAGTAATGCCGTCGCGGCTGTCGCCCAGGTTGCGCACGGTGGTGAAGCCGGCATTCAGTGTCTTGTGCGCATTCTGCTCCGCCTCATAGGCCCAGGCGGCGGCGCTGGTGGTGACGTTGGCCAGCGCGCCTTCGGTGCCGGCGCGGTCGGAGACCAGGTGCACATGGCTGTCGATCAGGCCCGGCAGCACGAACTGCTGGCGCAGGTTGATCACGGTGGCGCCCGGGTAGCGCTCGGCGCCGACAAAGCCGTCCAGCACGGCCTGGATCTTGCCGTCTTCCACCACCAGGGTGGAATTGCCGCGCGGCGCCTGGCCCGGCTTATCCAGCAAGGTGCCGGCCTGGATCAGGGTCGGCGCGGCAGCGGCAGCGCCGCAGGCGAGGGAGAAGGCCGCAGCAATAGCAGCGCGCAGGGCAAGCGAAGTCGGCATAGCATTCCTATCGAGGTGAAAGTTCATGAATGTAGCACGCCGCCCGCAGCATGTGTTCCGCAGTGCAACACAGCACGATGTTGTCAATTCCGCCATTTATCGCTAGTCTGTTTGCACAATAACCAACTGTCCATGGAGGCAAACGATGCAGAAACTGGGTGCGGAATTCTTCGGTACGTTCTGGCTGGTGCTGGGCGGATGCGGCAGCGCGGTGCTGGCGGCAGCCTTCCCCGCCGTCGGGATCGGCCTGCACGGGGTGTCGCTGGCCTTCGGCCTGACCGTGCTGACCATGGCCTACGCCATCGGCCACATCTCCGGCTGCCACCTGAATCCCGCCGTGTCGGTCGGGCTGTGGCTGGGCGGACGCTTCCCCGCGCGGGAGCTGCCGGGCTATATCGTGGCGCAGGTGCTGGGCGCCATCGCCGCCGGCGGCGTGCTGTACCTGATCGCCAGTGGCAAGGCCGGCTTTGACGTGGCCGGCGGCTTCGCCTCCAACGGCTACGCCGAGCACTCGCCCGGCGGCTACAGCCTGCTGGCCGCGCTGGTGACGGAAGTGGTGCTGACCGCCATGTTCCTGCTCGTAATCCTGGGCGCCACCGACGCGCGCGCGCCGGCCGGGCTGGCGCCGATTGCCATCGGCCTGTGCCTGACCCTGATCCACCTGATTTCCATCCCCGTCACCAACACCTCGGTCAACCCGGCGCGCAGCACCGGCGTCGCCCTGTACGTCGGCGGCTGGGCAGTCGCGCAACTGTGGCTGTTCTGGATCGCACCGCTGGTGGGCGCCGCCCTCGGCGCCGCCATCTACCGCTTCCTCGGCGCCCCGCAGCGCTGAAAATTCGGGGTCAGGTCTGACAATCGGACAAAACTTGCGCGTAGCGCAAGTT